>JAQTZZ010000002.1 GCA_028687545.1 Candidatus Wallbacteria bacterium | reverse complement strand
GATTGTGCGGAGGCGGAGCCTCCAGGAGTTTGTGATGGAAATTATTTATGGAATCAATCCTGTGCTGGAAGCTATCCGTTCAGGCAGGCGTCCGCTGGAGGCGGTGCTGCTTGCGCGGGAGCGCGAAGAGGGCGGCAGATTCCGCGAGATTTTCAAGGAAGCTGCCAATCACGGAGTTTCCTGTAAGTTCGTTCCCCTCAAATCCCTGGACAGGATGGCTGAAGGCAAGAATCATCAAGGAGTTCTGGCCCAACTCGGCCTGGTCAATTACGAGGCCTGGGTAAATGCCCTGAAATGTCCCAATCTGGTGCTTTATGTAGATCGAGTGACAGACTGCGGCAACCTTGGTGCGATCCTGCGTTCTGCCGCGGCCTTTGGCGTGGACTGGGTGCTGCTTTCCCAGAAGGAAAGCGCCCCGGTGAATGACGTGGTTTTCAGGACCAGTGCAGGCGGCGCTGAATATCTCAGATTCGCCAGAGTGCCTTCAGCTTTGAAGATGCTGCGCAGATTCAAGGAAGAAGGATTTCTGACAATTGCGGCTGAAGCAGGCTGTCAGATATTTGATCCCAGAGCTGCAGCCGGCCGCAGAGTGCTGCTTCTGATCGGGGGCGAGGACCATGGAGTGCGGACCAGCCTGTTGAACGAATCTGACCTGATCGCATCCATCCCCATGAGCGGCAGGATCAATTCCCTGAATGTCTCGGTAGCTGCCGGAATTATGCTGAATCTGATAGTGAATGCTTCTAAAGTTTAGCGAATTTTTGTGGTGTGCAGCCAGATGTTTTACAATGACCTTGATTTGTGGCGGGTCCTGTCCTGGGACAACTTTTTTTCTCCTTCGCTTCGCTCAGTGCGCCAAAAAGTTATCCCTGGCCACCCCACTAAGATTCAGCGTATTATCTTGGAAAGTTTACCGAAATTAGTATGATGGAAACAGGATATGAAAATCGACCTTTTGACATATGAAATAGGCAGCACCACTACCAAGGTGCGGGCTTTCCATGACCTCGATAAAAATCCGGAATATCTCGGCATGGGTCAGGCTCCTACCACTGTCCTGGAAGGCGATGTTTCGCTGGGAATGGTGAATGCCCGGAGCATGCTGGAGCAGATCTTAGGAGCCGGGATCGAACCGTCCCTGGCCCTGGCCTCCTCCTCGGCAGCCGGAGGTCTGAAGATGACTGTGCACGGCCTGACCGAAGAGATGACTGTGCGGGCAGCAAAAGAAGCTTCGCTTGGCGCCGGAGCAGTGCTGCGGTATTACACGGTAGGGCAGATCACGGATTCGGATATCAGAAAAACTGTGTCCATAGCTCCGAATATAGTGCTGCTGGCCGGTGGAGTGGATTTCGGGGAGCGGTCGATTGTGCTGCAGATGGCGAAAAAGCTTGCAGAGTCGCCTCTAGGCTGTCCTTTTGTCTATGCCGGGAACAGGGCTCTGCAGGACGAGGTCAGGGACATCTTTGCCGTTATCGGGAAACAGGTGACTGTGACTGAAAATGTCTACCCTAAGGTGGATGTCCTGAACATGGAACCAGCCAGGGCTGTGATCCAGAAGGTCTTTTCCAGGCACATATTGCACGCTCCGGGCATGGAGAAGATTTCCGGCCTGGTATCAGGAGAGATACTGCCTGTTCCGCATTCTGTGATGAAGGGCCTGGAAATGCTCTCGGGACGCTTTTCAGACCTGATGGCTGTGGACATCGGCGGTGCCACAACAGATATCCATTCGATCACAGAAGGGGATCCCAGGTTCGCAGATCTCAGGTTGGAACCTGAGCCAAAGGCTAAGCGCACTGTGGAAGGCGACCTGGGAGTTTTTGTGAATGCCGGATCAGTCCTGGAACAGAGCGGGGACCCGCAGATAGAGTCGGATTTCCGGAATCTGTCCCCAATGCCGAAAACCGAGCCTGAAATCCGGCTTGCCGAGGAGCTTTCCTGGTACTGCCTGAAATGGGGGCTGGACCGGCATGCCGGCGAGATCAGCGATTATTACGGACCTACCGGAAAAAAGCAGCTGGTGCGCGGCAAGGACCTGACAGCAGTGAAGCTCGTGATCGGAACGGGCGGTGCGCTGACCCAGCTGCCTTTTGGCGAAAAACTGCTTCGCAAGGCTTTGATCAGGGAGCCCGTGAAAAAACTTCTGCCTCTTGATTCTGCGAAAATCATCATAGACAGGGAGTACATGCTCGGCAGCCTGGGCGTGATCGGGCATCACAGGCCGGAATGGGCGAGAGCCCTGGCCGGACGGTATTTCCCATCCTGAGTGTGCAGCAAGATATTAGGATTTCAGCTGATTTTAACTGAAGCTTCCAGAGCCTTTTCCACCTTTTCCCTGAGCGCTTTGAGATCGAAAGGTTTCAGCAGATAGTCGTTGGCCCGGATGATCGAGTAATTGTTCTTCAGGGCTTTCATCTCCACGCCTGTTATCAGGATCACGGGCAGGTCAGGGCTGAATTCGCGGATTCTGCCGCAGAGTTCGTAACCGTCGACTCCCGGCAGCTTGAGATCGATCAGCACAAGGTCAGGCTGATACAGTGAGCAGGTTTCCTGGATGTCGGAGCAGAAACTCTGCGGAATAACCTCATAATCTGCCTGCAGGGCCAGTTTGACAAGCGCCAGTATATCCCTGTCATCGTCGATGATCAGAATTTTTTTCTTCAATGTTCCTCCTGCCTTTAAATGTGAAACTGTTAGAGCATTTTTTGTGCCGATTCCTGCAGGAAAAGTGGAGCAGTTGAAAACCGGCAGAACCGAATGAATTATATAATAATACCATTATAAACCATAAGTGGTTTTAAAAAATGCTGTAAAATATTTTCCAGCGGTTCGTTATGATCATATTGATCAACCGGAGAATCCGGCTAAGCCTTGACATTGCTGGTTTTAATGGTTAATATGTAAAAAAAAGGTAGTGATAATAATAAAAGTATGGAGATTCTGAGCAACAAAGGCATTCCTGGAACTTCGGATATTCCCGGCAGCAGCATCGAACATCTGGCCGGTCTTTTCTACGCTGATATTCCTCTCGCCATTGCAGTCACTGATCTGATTACAGGAGAGGTGGTAGAGGCGAATCAGGCTGCTGCTTCCATGCTCGGCATGACCAGGGAAGAATTGATCGGCATGGCAAACTCAAAGCTGACTTGCGATGACGAAGAAAAAAGACAGATCCGCAACTTTGATCTTTTCCAGAAAGGTGAAATCGAGAATCGGAAACTGACACTTCAGAAGAAGACAGGGGAAAAAGTGGAGGTTCTCTGGAATGCCCATATCCTGCGCAGCCAGGGCAGGGACTTCATCGTCAACACAGGGATCGATATTACGGAAAGCCAGAAAATCAGCGGCAGACTGCTGGAAAGCGAGAACAAATTTTCCGCTGCCTTTCACGGGAATCCCCTGTCCATGTGCATCATGGACCTGCAGAAAGGTCTGCTGGTCGATGCCAACGCTCAGTTTTTCAAGCTGTTCGATTTGAAAAAAGAAGAGGCGATCGGCAGAAAAACGCAGGAACTGAGTATGTGGAACAATGATTCCAGGATGCGGTTCATGGAAGCCGTAACCAGGGCTGGATCAGTCGACAATGTGCCTGTGGAGTTCCAGACACTCTCGGGCAGAAAGATAGATACTTTGGTATCAGCAAGGATGCTGGAGATGCAGGAAGGAAAATTCCTGGTTTCATCAGCAGTTGATGTCACTGAGTACCGCAAAACCCAGGCCAAGCTCATGGATGCCCAGAAAATGGACTCGATCGGAGCGCTTGCCGCAGGCATTGCCCATGATTTCAACAACATGCTCGCCTGCGTATCCTGCAATGCGGAAAACATGCTGGACCAGGAGAAGGATTCAGACAGGAAGGAAAAGCTCTCTGATATCATGAAAGCCTCCGAACTTGCCTCAAATCTGATTGATAAGCTTCTGACTTTCGCCAGAACGAAAAAGAGCGAGCCAAAGCCGATCAATCTCAACAGCATAGTTCAGGATGTGTTAAGCCTGGGGAGAAGAACAGCGGGCAAGAAAATTTCAATTGAGTTCAGCGAGTCCGAAAATCTGCACATTCTGAAAGCAGACCCCTCCCAGATCAGCCAGGCGGTGATGAACCTGCTGGTGAATGCAGTGGAAGCTCTTCCCCAGGGCGGCACAGTAAAACTGAAAACAGAAAATGTTACGGTTACGGACGATACAACCCGCCCGGAACCGACCGGAGATTACGTTCTCCTGACTGTTTCAGATACAGGCCCTGGCCTTACCGAACAGGCCAGAGCCCATCTGTTCGAGCCATTCTTCACCACCAAGGAGAATACCAAGAAGCCCGGGACAGGGCTGGGACTGGCGATGCTGCACAGGATAGTCACAAACCACGGGGGCTTTGTGGAAGTGGAGTCTGTAAAAGACGCAGGTGCAGTCTTCAAAGTTTATCTTCCCTGTATCACACGCATCAACCAGGATGTCCATGTTCTGCGGCATGATTCTGTCAGGGGAAGTGCTGAAGTCGTGACCTCATCCCAACAGCCGTAATTTATGCAAATTGTTGCAGGAAAGAAATCGCTTCCATTCTGTTTGGGAGCAATAATGGAGTTAATGAAAGACAGAGAGGATGAAATATGAATATCTTTGGTCAGAGTCCGGATGATATTTTCAGCGATGTAGCGGTAAATGTTGTGCTCAACATGGTGGAATGGGGACTGCGCAGCCTGATGGAAAGTTTGCTGCATTTTATCTAAAATCAACTTGAATCGAGGAGGAAGAATGTTCAATTTATTTGGAGACCTGATTTCCGGTGGAGTCAAATTCATCCTGTTACTGGTGTTCCTGCCTTTGATCATCCTGGGCCTGATTGTAAAGGGTTTCCTGCTTCTTTTCTGTCTGCCCTTTATCATCGCTTTTTTTATTTTCAAGGTTATCTTTTCAGTGGCTGTCGGTCTTGCGACAGGCTTGATTTATTTTCTGGTATTTCTCCTGCTGGCTGCCGTGTTTTTCAAGATCATGATCATACTGCCGCTTTTAGCGATTTTGGCAGCAGGGCTTCTGATGCATGTGATATACAAGCTCGGACAGAGAAGCAGGAGAGTCTGAAAAACATCAAAGAGCAGTCAGAGGGAGATGTCTAACAGCTTTAAATGATTGCGACACAATCAATAGCAGCTGTCACACTTGACAATGAGCTGTTTTCTTATTATAATTAAACTAAGAGAGATAAGGCTTACTAGTTGATTTTTTCACCTTGGAGGCCTGTATGAAATGGATAGAAATCCCACTGCAGAAGAATGATTTTATGCTTGATCTCCCGATCTTTCTCTCCAGCACCTTTACAGATACTACACATGATTCTTCAGATCATCATGATGTTCCAAAAAATGATGATGGAGATTGAGAGCCGGTAGTTTATCCTGATTTGAAACCAATTTATTAAAAGCCTGAAATAATCAATTTCAGGCTTTTTTCATCTGCAGAAAAAAGTAGCGCATTTTATTCCGGGACATACCATCTTTCCGGATTATTGTAAAAACCAGCCACTCCCATTTCGATTCCTTTAATCCTTTTATTCACTGCAGCCATTGTATCTGCAGAAAAAAGAAAGATCCCTGGCAATTCCTCAGCTATTTTTCGATGAAACTGGTGGAAAAGAGCTGTCAATTTTTCCTGGTCAGAAGTCAGGAGAATTTCCTCAATAATCTTATCAATTTGACTGTTCTTCAGTCCGGAATAATTATAGCCGGTTCTGACATTTTTTTCAGGTATGCTCGAAGAATGCCAGTCACTGAACGGATTGGAATCTTCATCCTGTTTCCATCCTGTAAGCATTGCCTCGAAATTGTGGCTGTCAGCTTTAGCCAGGAACATTTGATTTTCACAGATGATCAGTTCTGCTTTAATTCCGATCTGTTTTAGATCTTCAATCACAAGCTTCGCTGAGTTTAAATAGCGGTAATTTTCTCCGGCAACAATCAATTGGAAGGCGAATTCCTTATTTCCGGATTCAAGGATTCCGTCATTATCATTATCTTTCCAGCCGGCCTCTGATAGAAGGCTTGATGCTTCTGCAGTGGAGTATTTCACAGGGAACACGGATTCATCATAAGTCCAGGAATTTCTCGGAAAGGGTCCGCTTATCTGCTGGCCGTAGCCGTACAAAACGTCTGAAATCATTCGCTGGACGTTTACCGCATGATTTATTGCTCTGCGGACTTTCAAATCCAGGAAAAGTGGATTGTCCAGGTTGAAGAGTATTAATGAAAATGACTGAGAAGAGGGCCAGTGGAAAACATTGAATTTTTCTTTGAATTGAATGGTATCGGCCTGTTTGACATAATAATCAACTTTCAAGTTCATCAAATCTATCTCACCATTGATCATCTGCAGAAATGCGGCAGACAGATCCGGTACAATTTTGAAAATGAACTGATTGAGGTAGGGACTGCCGTCAAAATATTCTTGATTGGCTTCCAAAACAATCTGAGTATTAGGTATCCATTCCACAAATCTGAAAGGACCGGTTCCGATAGGATGTCGATTCAGATGATCCAGGTCTGCCTGAACACAGATGTGTTTGGGAAGTATTCCCACTTTCCAGGCAGAGAGATTTAAATATGAGGCTTTGAAATAATCGATCTTGATTTTTAAGGGGCTTAGAGATTCAATTGTATCGATGTTCAGGAAAGGTTCTTTGGGGATTGAACTCAATTTCTGATCGCAGATCATCCTGGATGTGAAAATTACATCATCAATGCTGAAAGGGAATCCATCATGCCACTTGATGCCTGGTTTGATGGTAAAGGTAATCGATCTTTGATCATTTGATATTTCCCAGGTTCCAGCCAGGTCTGGAATCAGTTTGAGATCTTTATCGTATCTTACAAGCCCATTGTAAAGGACTCGAAACAGGTATTTGGAAATAGCATCATTGTAACAGATCGGATTCAATGACTCGGGCTGGTATTGCAGATGATAGATCACTTTATCGCCATAAGCAGGAGAAGTTGCCAGTTCTTTTACACTTGCGGGTGATTCAGCTTCTGCAGTTGAAGCCTGGATTACTGTTTCATCGGATGCTAGGGGAGGGTGGTCGGTTTTAACCGGTAGTTCCGCCGATGGCTCAGCTTTGCATCCTGCCAGAAATTGAGAAACAGCGATTAAGAATAAGAGGAAGGAAATTTTCAGCTTTTTCATGAAATCAGGATATCTTTTTTGGAACGCGTTTTCCATTTTTTGGCAAATTACCCTCATGAAGGCTCTCTAATTAGCTTGCGGACTGCGGCATCAGGTTATATAATTGTTACATCTGATAACGAATGGGGAGGGGCAATGAAAATCTGCATTTTTTTACTGATTCTGTTGCTGAATTTCATAGTGGCTGCAGCGGAAAACAGTAACTGCGAACTCTTGAATTTTCTGGGATATCAGGATGGAATCCGCAGCAGCAACCAGAAAAGCGCTTACACCGAGTATCTCAAGCTGGAAGAGATGTCCGGTTTCCTCCATGACTATTCTGAGACGCTGACTGAACGGGGTCCGAATCAAGCAGAAGCCGGCAAGCTTGCGGATGCGTACCAGGCCCTTTCCAGGAGACGGGTGGCTGCATCAGTCAGGCTGCTGGACACATGCCCAAAAGACAGATTCCTCCTCAAGCGGGGGACAGTAGTGCAACCGGACAATGCGATTTTTAACAGGTTTTTCGTGAATCTCGGTTATGACGACCCTGCTGAATTCCAAAAAAGGGTGAACAGCTGGATTTATTTTCTGGATCCATTTCAGCCGGGAAAGCCGGTGGTCCTGTTTGTGCACGGACATGGCGGGAGCGCGGCGAACTTTGACTTCATCAACCGCAACATCGACAAGACCCGCTTCCAGGCCTGGGCTTATTTCTACCCGAGCGGAGAGCCTGTCCGGGATACTGCCTACCGCCTTCTGACAGAGCTCAGAACCTGCAAGGAGAAATACCATTTCGGTGATATTTACATAGTGGCACACAGCCTCGGCGGAGTTGTTACCAGAACCATGCTTTCCATGGGACAGGAAGCCAACCCGATCCCCGGCTTGAAGGGAGTGCTGACAATCGCAAGCCCCAACAAGGGAATTGTGGCCACAGTCCCTTACGATGCTCTCTGCCAGCTGGTTTTCAACCATTTCGACCACTCGATCGAAGAACTGTATGTGAACAGCCCTCTTATGCAGCAGATGAACGGGCATCAGGTTCCAGGAGTCAGATTCATATCCTGCGTGGGGAATCACCCCAAAACCCCGAATTTCGAAGCAACCTCCAAACTGATTGGTGGAACAAACGACGGCCTGATCAGGCTGGAAAACGCTTCGATCTTTGAGAGCTGCGACTTTGTGGAAGATGAAGACCATGCCACGATCCTGCAATCACAGCGCGTGGTCCAGGCGATAAACTCGTTTTGATTAGTTTCCACAGAATAACCGCTGCAGCAGTAAAATGAAGCACAGGATATTCTCTGAGTATCTTCATTTTCTGCTGTCCAGGAAAGGGATTTTCAGCTGTCTGATTCTGCTGATGGTAATGAATCTGGTTCTGGATATGGCATCCCCTCTCCTGATCAAGGCGGTTCTGGATAAACTCAGTGCAGGGACTTCGGCAGAGTCATACAAGGAAGCTGCTGATTTCATTCTTAGATGCTGTCTGGCCCTTTTTGTGATCTATTTCCTGGGTCAATGCGTTTCCTTCGGAAAAGATTACTTATCCCTGATCCTGCAGACTGATTTCATCTTCTGCCTCAGGAGTAAATTCATCGGCAAGCTGTTTGATGTCAGCTTTGAACTCAACAGAAACAAAAATTTCAGCACTCTGGTCAGCCTTTTCGACACCGACATTTCAGCAGTCAGCACCCTCTGCCAGCAGTTCCTGTTCGGAGTGCTGATGAACTCGTTTCATCTTGCGGGCCTGGTGGCTTTCGTTTACTTTCTGAACTACAAGCTGGCAGTGATCGGTACTGCAGTCCTGATCCTCTACTTCCTGATCGTCAAACTCTCAGCGCGGAAGTTTGAGAGCACGTCCAGGCTTCTGCGGAGAGAGCGGATCAAGCTGAGCAGCCACATTTTCGAGCGGCTGGTCCGTGTCCTGAAAATCAAACTGCTGAGTCGAGAGAGTGTAGAATATTCTAATGTCGATAGGCGGTTTCATGTATTCAAGTCCAAGCTCTACCGTGTCTCAGGCTTTCAAATGCTGGTGGAACAGCTGAAAGAGTTTTCCGGTGTGATCGGCAATCTGCTGATCCTGCTTTTCGGATCTCTCTTTGTGCTTTCAGGCAGGATCACAATCGGGACACTGATCGCATTCAATAATTATTTTTCCAAGATCTATCAACCCGCTTCAGTGCTGTTCAACTTGAAACTGAACTATCACAAGACTCTGATTTCCTTCAAAAGGATCGATGAATTCCTGAGCAATCCCGACGAATCAGTTGAGGATGCGGAAAAACAGGACGCTGGATCGATCGAAGCTATTTCCATTCAAGGGCTGAGCTTTGAATTTATTGATGAACTTCCTCTGTTCACTGACCTTGATCTGGAAATCAGGAAAGGGGAAGTGATTGGCCTTACCGGACCCAATGGCTCGGGTAAGACCACTCTGGCCATGATCCTGACCGGATTCTACCTGGGCAGAATCTCGGGAGGGCGGATCCTGATCAACGGTGAAGATATAAAAACCATCAAACGCTCTGCCCTGCGCAAACGAATCTCTCTGATCCTGCAGCATCCTGACTTGTTTTCAGGCACCATCGGCAGCCTGCTTGAATCTGCACCGGCAGGCCGTGAAATAGCTGAATCCAGGTTGAAGAAGCTCGGCTTTTTCGATCTGATCGAAAACAAGGGAGAAAATTTTCGGATCGAGGAAGGAGGGAGGAATCTGTCGGGTGGCGAGCGGCAACGCATGTGCCTGATGGAATCAATCATTGCATCAGAAACCGAACGGGACATTTTTATTCTGGATGAAGTCGAATCCGCCCAGGACAAGGTCAACACTGAAAAAATCAAAGATGCAGTGGCTGAACTGAAAAAAAACGGAAAGACTGTCATCATCATCACACATGGGGATACATTTTCACAACTGCTGGATAAAAAGCTGGATTTCAGGAAAGTTCAGGAAAATCTTTCTCTGGAATGATATAATCTTAAACATCCGGGCGGCGTCTTCGTTTTACGCCGTCCGCCTATGAGCGGCTTTGAGAGCTGCTCTTTAGATACTGAATTGAGCTCTCTGGTGCATGGAAAACATGCGCCAGGAGCTCTTTTCCTGAATTTTGAGAAATATCAACCGGAGGTACAGATGCGCTGCTTTCTGCTGATCGTGCTCGCGTTTTCTTTCACCCTGCAGGCCTATGACGGCGAAACCAGGCTCTATCAGATGAAAAACGGCCTGAATGTAGTGCTGTCCGAAAACCACGCGATTCCCATGACAGCGATGCAGGCCTGGGTGCACGCCGGCTCGATCACAGAAGGAGCTAGACTGGGCAGCGGGTTGTCACATTATTTCGAACACATGCTTTTCAAGGGAACTCCACGCAGGAAGCCGGGAGAGATCGCAAGCACCATTCATGCCTGCGGCGGTGCCGACATGAATGCCTATACCGCGATGGAACGCACTGTCTATCATTTCACCATACTCAGTAAATACAATGACACTGGCCTGGACATACTTTCAGACATGCTGATGAACTCGGTTTTTGACCCTCTGGAAGCGAAAAAAGAGCAGCAGGTGATTGTCAAGGAAATCAACATGGTGGAAGACAACCCGCAGCGCAAACTGAATCAGACCATGCTGGAGTCGGCATATAAAGTCTTCCCATACCACTGCCCGATAGCAGGCTACGAGGAGTTGTTCAAGAAACTGACACGCGACGATATCCTGAATTATTACCACACCATGTATTCACCGTCTAATGTGGTAGTAGGGCTGGTTGGTGATTTTGAGATGGAGAAGATGCTCGAAAAGGTAGATCAGTATTTCGGCAGGTGGGAGAGAACTGTGGTGCCTCCGATTTCTCTTCCAGTGGAACCGAAGCAGGTCAATCACCGCTTTTTGGAAGTTGAAGGCGATATTCCCTATCCCAGCTTCTGCCTGGCCTATCATGCGGCATCGATGTATGAACCCGATCATTACGCGCTGGATGTACTGGCGGAAATCATGGGCGGCGGGGAAAGCTCCAGGCTGTATAAGCGCCTGGTGGACAAGGAGAAGATCGCCCATTCGGTAAGCGCTGAATCGATGTCCTGGCAGTATCCTGGATTGTTCTCGATCCAGGCCGACTGCGATTCTAAAAACTATTCACAGGTGAAAAATGAGATTCTGGACGAGGTCAACCGCCTGGTTTATGAAGACGTTACCGCAGAAGAACTGGGGAGGGTCAAGAATCAAGCTGCAGCGAGGGAGATCTATGCCAAGGAATCTCTGATGGGCCAGGGAATGAGGCTCAGCAACAGCTTTTTTTATACAGGCACACTTGACTTTGAAAAACGCAAACTGGAAGGCATCAAAACCGTGACTGCAGCGGACATCCGTCAGGTTGCAGGAAAATATCTCCGATTCGACAACCTGTCCATAGTATTGATGAATCCTAAAAAAGAGAAAAAAGAACTGCCTGAAACAATAGAAGTCAGTGCTGCGAAAACCCTGGAAGTAAAGAAAACCATTCTGGATAATGGAATGATTCTGCTGCTGCTTGAAGATAAAAAACTGCCTATCATTTCCGCGAGTGCTGCGTTCTTTGGGGGCAGCAGGCTGGAAGATGAGAAGAACAACGGAATTGGCGGAATCTGCTCTCAATTACTCACCAGGTCCACTGGAAAATATTCCAAGGAACAGATCCAGAATCTGGTTGAAGTTACTGGGGCGAGTCTTTCAGCTTCCTCGGGAAGCCAGTCTCTCACCGTCAACCTGAAAACCCTGTCCGAAAATTTCGACAGGATCTGGCCGGTTTTCGTTTCAGTGATCAGGGATAGTAAAATTAATGGCGTGGAATTCGAAAAAACCAGGGATCTGGCAGTTGCACAGCTGAGGATTTCCGAAAAAGACATCAACGACTGCTGTGACAACCTGTTCCGCAAGCTTGTGTTCAAGGGCAGTCCTTACAGACTCCCCTCAGGCGGCACAGCCGCTGGAGTTGAAAAACTCCTGCCTGAGTCCGCGGAAACATATTGCCGGAAGATCCTGACGCCTTCCAACATGGTGCTCTGCCTGGTCGGGGACTTCAAGGCAGATGAGATGGAGCTGAAGATCAGGAACGACTTCTCAGGATTTTCCGGAGAGAAGTTTGTCAGACCCTCAGAAATCGCAGCTGAAGCTCTTAATGGGAAGATGGAAGAGACGCAGCATCTGCCGGACAAGCGTCAATGCATCATCCGGATGGGTTTCAACACAGGCGTGAAGATCACTGACAGCGACAAGTATGTACTGGAAGTGATTTCGAATGTTTTGAGCGGCCTGGGCAGCAGATTGTTCGAGAATCTGCGCAGCAAGCTCTCCCTGGCCTACCATGTTTCCGCCTTCGAATTCAGCGGATATGACGCCGGCTCTTACACCTTCTATATCGCTACAGTGCCTGAAAAGAAAGATCTCGCATTGCAGAAAATGAAAGAGGAGATCGAACGGTTGAAGAAAGAACCTGTTCCAGCAGCCGAACTGGAGAAGGTCAAGAATAAGCTCCTTGGCAGCTATTCCAAGCGGAAGAATGGCACCCAGTATCTTGCCATGGACATGTCAGGCAATGAACTGTTGGGGCTTGGTTACAGGGAAATTCTGGCAGCTCCTGAAAAGATCATGGCTGTAACTGACCGGGACATAATCAGGGTTGTGAACAAGTACTTTGACATGGGGCATTACGCGATCGCAATCGCTGAGCCTTAAAGAGGCACGAGGCTCGGGGTTCGTGGTCCGGGGTAAGGGAAGTAATTCCTCCACGAACCTCGTATCCCGTAGCTTGAACCGTTATGTCTGAATTTTAGCAAAGACTCTCAGCAGTTCACTTTTCTTTAAAGGCTTGAAGAGGAAGTCCCTGGCGCCCGACTGAATGGCCTGTTCCACCAGCCGCTCCTCACCCGGAGCCGCCAGTACCACGAAATTCTGGCCCGGGTTGTCGCTCACGAATTCCAGGGCCTGCAGGCCTGAAAGTTCGCGGTCAAAGTCCAGTTCCAGAAAGACCCAGTTTTCCGCTTCGTTGAATTTGGGAAGTTTCTCAAGTTCGATCGTTTCGAAATTCATGTTTCCATGGAACAATTCGGCGATCTGGTTACGCACAAATGAACTGTCATCGATGATGTAGATCTTCATGGTTAAAAATAAAATCCTTTTGCTCTTAGCCCCGCTTCGCTCTGCGAAGCGGGATAAGATATTGTAACAAAATTCCTCACAGTAGTTCGGAATTTTTAACAATATCTAATAGTGAAAACTGCTCCCTCCTATAAACTCGCGCAGGATTGAGGTTGGAGGGATATCCGATTCATCCTCAAGTTCCCTGAAGAATTCCAGCAGCAGGATCAGTCTTTTAGCTTCTGAAAACATGTCTTCAGCTTCCGGGACCTGTTTCAACAGCGGATAGGCATACTTTTTCAGGACAGCCATTTCGTAAATTACCGAAGAATTGAACATCATGTCCGCATTTTCCTGATAAGGGAAGATGTTCTGGTCCTCGCCCTTGCGCACCGACTGCCAGCGTTTCAGAGTGTCGAGCGCGGTGTATCCGCGGTATTTCTGGTCGCGTACTATGCGGCGCAGCAGCCTGGTGTCTGTAGTGTGGATGCGGTTGAAATCGTCGATGGAAACCTGGGTCAGAGCGCTGATGTAAATCTTGAACTTGTTCTTCTGAGGGATGGACTGGGTGAGCAGGTCGTTCAGACCGTGAATGCCTTCAATGATGATCACCTGATTTTCTGCGACCCTCAGAGGTGTCCCTTCCTTCCTTTTGCAGCCTGCCTCGAAGTCGAATTTCGGTACTTCCACCACTTCACCCCTGATCAGTTCCACCAGGTGCTGGTTGAAGAGTTCCAGGTCCAGGGCATAGATGCTTTCAAAGTCATAATCCCCGTTCTCGTCCCTGGGAGTCTGGTCCCGGGCCAGGAAGTAATTATCCAGGGAAATCGGCATCGAATCGATTCCGTTCACGCGCAGGTGCACAGCCAGGCGCTTGGAGAAAGTGGTCTTTCCGGATGATGAGGGGCCTGCGATCAGCACCATCCGTACATCTTCGCGTTTCTGGGTGATCACGTCAGCGATCTGGGCGGTCTTTTTTTCGTGCAGAACTTCCAGAGTCTTGATGTAGTCATGGATCTTGCCGTTCTGGATGAATTCGTTCAGGCGTCCGATATTGTTGATCTTGAGGATGCGGCGCCAGTTCTTGCTCTCCTGGTAAATCTTGAAGAGCTTGCGGTAATGCTTGAGCGGGGATACCTGCAATGGGTTGCCCTGGTCCGGGAAAGATAGCACAATTCCGTCCTCGTATTTGCGCAGGGTGAATGTCTTGAGATAGCTCGTGTCAGGTATCAGCGGGCCTGTGTCCAGGTCGTAAAAATTACCGCAGGAATAGAGATCCACTGTATTGCCCGGAACGGTTTCCAGCAGACGCACCTTGTCGTTCAGGCCCTGACCAGCGAAAAGGCTGATCGCCTCCTTGCGTTCCATGGAGATACGGAGGAAGTCTTCCCGGTTTTCTATGATCTGCTGCATCCTGCTCTTAATGGTGTCGAGAACTTCGCTGTCCACAGGGATGTCGATTGAGATGTCGTAATAATAGTTGTTGCCGAGCGAATGTCCGATCGCGATCCGTCCGTTCCTGTACACGTCAAGGAAGGCGCGGCAGAGTAATAAATTAGCGCTCCTGCGGTATGTTTCCATGCCTTCAGGGGATTTGAGGCTCATGAATTTGACTTGCCCCGGATTTTTAACCGTGAAATGAAGATCCACCAGTTCATTGTTGAACTTGGCGACCAGCGGCTGGTAAGGGTTTTCTCCGTCAGCAGGGGGTGGAACCAGATCCAGCAGAGGACTGCCGCGATATACGGTAACTTCCTTGTTCAGATGGGGCCAGATTGTTACTTTCACCTGCTTCATTTTTTTCTCCGGATTTTATTTGTTGCGATAATTTATTCTATCTTTTACAACTTCGATTGTCCAGCATCCTTCAGATGAACATCCCAATCAAAAAGGCCGCTCAGAGGCGGCCTTGGATTGATTCGTGCCATAAGATGACTTACTGACTTAGCTCCGTCAATTTAAAACCAGGAGTCTGGGAAATGATTGCCAGCAGATCGTTCTTCACTTCCGAGTAGGTGACTGCAGCCAGGCCTCTTTCACCGGATAACTGCCTGGAAAGGGAGAGAAAGGCGGAAACAGACTTGTAATCATGGTTTTCAATCGCTACCGAGAGGTTGTCCAGAGCCAGGTCATGGAGAGATGCAGAGTCCATTCTGGCTTCATAGCTGATGTCTGAACTGCGGTCGGCGTGAGCCAGCTCTTTTTCTGAATACCTGAGTTCAGCCAGCCAGTCGCTCCAGATCCTGGTTTCGCCTGTGGGCTGGGGAGCCGGACCAACGCCTCCATAATAGGCTTTCAGGAATTTGACCCAGCTGGTGTCTTTGTTGAAGAGCAGGGATTCCACCTGCTGCTGGTAAGTGTCTTTGTCAGGCGGGAAATAGACGCAGAGGCCCAGGGAGTTCTTGTCTGCTTCGCCGAGTGTGGTGGATGCGAGCACTGCTTTATCAAAAGCTGCTTCAAACGTGCCGATCTGTCTCTTCAACGACTCGTCCTTGGAAGCGGTCTTGAGATTGGTCAGCCAGTGTTTGAGATCAGTATAGGATGGAGTATAGCTATGCGTATCTCCATATGTCTGACTGTTTTCGCGGGATTGCTTGATGGAATCTTTATGATCTGCGATCTTGGCTGTCAGAGCTTTGGCGATGCCGTCGACTGCATAGGCGAGTTCGGCTATCTTGGAATTGTCGATCGCGGATTTGGTCACTCCGCCATTCTGGTAAGTGGACTGGTGAGCTTCATAGTAAACCTTGAATTCGGAGACAATACCTTTAGAAAGATCGACGACACTAGGATTCCCGCTCACGATTTCGGCGATTTTGTCATACGGAATGCCGTCTACAGGTTCGGTGTCTTCTGAGAAAGTAACATATGAAGCGCAGTCCTTGAGCTGATATGCCACTTCGATCATGCCCATCAGGCAGGCGTCCATTTCCACCAGGTCAATGCTCTTGCCGATTACTGCTTTGGACTCGGTCAGAGCGATCCTCAGTTCCTCGTTGGTCAGGAAGTCATTGGATGTGTCGTCATAGCAGATGCCTCTGCCGGGTGTTCTTCTGGAATTTCTGTCATTGATGCCTCCGCCGTGATTCCAGAGCACAAGGCAGTATTTTTCGGCCGGATAATTCTGATGGCAATAACTGACGAACTTGACCAGTTCCTTGGGATCTCCCATGTTGATCTCTCCGCCTGACTGGAGGATTTTCGAGCTGATCGTGTTTTCATCCGAATCTTTGGTGACGAAATAGAGCTTTGATTTGGCGTTCGCCTCACCGGTGGCCGAGGTGTCGCTGCTGCCGGAATTATCGTATTCCACTACTATGTTGAGATTCGAACCTGACCCTACTTTTTCCAGGCGGTTGATGTCCTTGGGAGCCTGCGGGTCCAGGTTGTTGTCTGCACACATGTAGACCATGAAAGTCCACGGCTTTTTCTCGGCTGCGAACGAGACGATGGAAAGAGTCAGCAGAAGAATCAGCGCGATTTCCCTGCTGCAGTTCTTTGCACTGAATACATTTCTCATGATACCCCCCTCGAAATTACTGTGCGGCAGTACTCTCCGCTTATTTAAATTATCTGAGCAAGCAAGGGGAATCACAAGGGAAAGAATGCGGCATTGTGAGGCGACTGTTGAAAACCGCTCGTCTGCTGCGTTGTGTAGAGCCTCTTCAAATTTATTTGTTAGAGGCTCTCATGCCTTGCATCTGGCCATTTTTGAACAGCCTGAATTTTTGTTACTTACTCGATTTTGGCAAATTTTCCATATCATGCCGCTGAAACCCTTGTGGGGTGGCCAGGCGTAACTTATTTCTCGATCTGAGCCTTGCGAAGGAGAGAAAAAGTTATGCCAGGACAGGACCCGCCACAAATCAAGGTTTTTGAACAACCTATGGCTGCACACTACAAAAATTTGCCAAACTCAAGTATTTAAGTCGGATTGTTACAGCCCCATGATCGCCAGGGCATTGCTGATCTCAGAGACCATCAGATACTGGCCGTCCGCGTCCAGCGTCTTGGCGATTGCAAGCTGCGAACTTGAACTGTCCTTGTTTCCTGCATAAAAAAATGCCATGGACAGGAGAGCGTGAGCTTCAGGATTGGTGACTGACAAGCCGATTTCCGTGTTAAAAGTGAAGTTGGCGTTGAAAGTGCTGCCTCCCAATTGCTGCAGAGAACTGACGGCTTTATCGTTGTCTCCGGATTTGTTGCGAACCATATAGGCGATTCCAAGCAAGAGGTGTGCATCAAGCGGGATCCTGACTTCCGCGGTTACTGCATATTCCGGCGCAAAGGTAGTTGAATTCTTGTTGGTGATCTGCAGCAGGGAATTCACCAGCGAGTCGCTGCCGAGATCAAGGTTTCCCAGTTTGACGTCGCAATAAAGTGATCCTGTGGCAGCTTCCCTTTTCTGATAATCCGTAGAATTGCTGTTGTTTTTCGCGGCGTCGAATCCGGTTTTAGCTGAAGCGTAATTGGCATCTTTGAGCTTGTCCACAGAATAAGAGATCTGACCTGCCGGATCTGTGGGAAGGGTAACGGTAGTACCTCCACCGCCGCCGCCGCCTCCGCCTCCACTGGCGGTCGTGCTGCCCCCGCCTCCGCAACCGGTCAGAACAGTCATCAGATAAGTCAAGGCTATGATCGATAACCAGGCTATATTGCGCTTCATGAAATCCTCCTGAATCACTAAAATCACTAGTCACCTTTTCCTATTTATCGACCAAAGCCTTGAGATTTTTTAATGTTCAAAAAATGTAGCATGTCTGATATGATGATATGAAAATTTTCAGAGTTAGAAATCTGAGTTTTGTCAGACTTAAATAAATTGCTTAGGAGGCCGGATGAAGCATCTCATGATTAGCCTGCTCATTTTTGCCATGTGTGCCTGTGCTGAAGTGATTTCCACCAAAAACGGCGCTGAACTCACAGTTGACAAATTATCTTTCAGCAACAGCAGATTCCAGCTGGACACCGGAGAACTGGAACGGGATCAGGTCCAGAAGATTTATTTCACGAGGCAGGATAAGCAAACAGCCGGGGAAGTCGCCGCGATTGACGGAAAATCCTCATCAGAGCCGTTTGTGAAACCTTTTACCGGCAAGCTGGGAGACATCCAGGCGCTGGCTGCGGATGCCCTGGCTTTTCAGAAGAATTATCCGGATGTGGACTCGCTCGTGCTCAGAGACTGCGGGCAGAATCTGCTCTTTGAAAACGGCGAGAGAACTTATATCTACCACAGGGCAATGAAAATTCTCAAGGAAAACGCGATCCTCAACAATCTCCAGTTTTTCTGGGAAGAAGACCGCGACCGGATGACATTTTATCTGGTGCGCGTGATCAGCCCTGAGGGCAGCGTTCAATATCCGCAGAGCAGCGACATTTCAGTCTCCACTCCTGCCGACGAAGGCGCGGATTTCATCAGCCAGGGAAAAATGATCACTATCGCACTGCCCAAGGTCACAGTTGGTTCGATCATCGAATATATTTATGAAGAGTATACTTACAATCCGTTCAACAGGGATTTCTTCTTCCCTGCCTTTGGCTTTGAAGACAATGTCCCTGTCAGGCTCTCCAGCCTTGACGTAGTGATCCCTACAGACAAGGAACTTTACTGGGCTCCGCTGAACATGGACCGCGGCAGCGAACCCAGACGCCGTACCGATGAGCAGGGCAAGCATTTCTACTGGGAAGTCAGAAATTCGGCTCCAATCATCAATGAACCCAAGATGCCCGATTACTATGACATTGCCAAGCGCGTCAAATGTTCCACCATGAAGGACTGGAATGGTTATTTCGCCTGGGAGAAGAAGATGGCTGAGGAGCGCATGGTCCTGACTCCATTTCTGGAAGAGGAAACAAAGAAGATAATCTCCGGCTGCCAGACCCAGGAAGAGATGCTGGCCTCAATTTATCACTGGCTGCAGCAGAACATCCGCTATATCTCGATCAAGAGCGGAATCGCTTCAGGCATGAGCGGCCATCCCGCTGAAATGACCTTTAAAAACAAATTCGGCGACTGCATCGACAAGGCGATCCTGATGGCCACTATGCTGAAAGTCGCCGGGATCGAGGCCTATCCTGTCGCTCTCAACACTAAACCCGGGGCTGCCCGGGATCTCAGGATCCCGAATTTCGGGATCAACCATGCCATCAATGCGGTCTATCTGAACGGCACACGCCTGACACTGGATTCCACAGCCACTACCCAGCGCTATCCGACTTTCCGTGAGGACGATCAGGGCGTCTGGATCGAAAACTATTTCAAAGGTGAATTTTATAAGACGGAACTTCCTAAACCTTCGGACAACTGTTTCCGGAAGTACCAGATCATCACTGTTGACATGGATGAGAGTGCCAGGATCTATTATCGCACCAGTTATACCGGATCTTATGAGTCCGGTGCACGCGGCTACTGGATGTACCGCCGCGAAGACATGTGGGAAGATGAGCTGAGAAGCATGATCACCCAGGATTACCCGGATGCGAAACTGCTCAGATACAAGATCAGCAATGCCTTTGACATCAGCAAGCCTTTTTCGCGCGAACTGTATTGGAGCTGTCCTGAAGTGATGAAGAAATCCGGGAATTACCGGGTGATGGATTTCAAAAACAGCCAGGCCTTCGAAGAGACTTCGCTTCTCTGTCGCAGATATCCGATTTTATATAATTCGAGCTCGATGGAGAAATATGAATACCATGTTAAGCTGCCCTCGACCCTGAAGGTCAAGCAGTTACCGGAAAATGTCTCCCTCTCCAATAAATATGCTAATTTCTGGCAGGATTACAGGCTGACAAAAGGTGGATTCACTTTCAGCATGGCTCTGTCTTTCAAGGAAGATTTCGTGCCTGTCTCCGATTATCAGATGTACCGCGAATTCACCAAGAAAGTGGAGGACTGCTTCCAGAAAGTTGTCTTCCTTGAAGAAGTTGGAGGTGGCAAATGAGAAACATCCTTTTAGCTCTTCTGCTTGTTTTCGGGTTCTCTGCCTGTGCCGACCTGCTGATACTCAAGGACGGCAAGGAAATCAACGGCCGTTTAGTGGAGTACAGCAAGGGCGCGATCGTGTTCTGCGAGAGGGAAACCGGCAAGAACATCACGATCGAACAGGACAAGCTGACCAGGCTGGACCTTTTCCGCGAATACGAGGAAAAGGGTGTCTACAAGCCTGAAGAGATCAAGGATCAGCTGGTGAGAAAAGTGATTTCCCGCAAGGACTTCAAAGAATACGACCAGTATGATTATATCTGCTTCATGTCGGACACCACCATTACCTATAAGACCGACGGCGGAGCCGTTTTTTCCCATCATTTCCTGGGCAGGGTCAACAAAGAAGGCGGCAAGAGCATCGGGACCTTCTATCTCAACTATATCCCGGGCAGGTCGGATTTCACGATCAGGTACGCCCGCTCGATCACTGACGGCAGGATCACATATGCCAATGACTATGCAGTCACAGATACTTCCACTTATTCCTCTTATCCGCTTTATGAAAAAGCCAGGGAAGTCAAGGTGATCATCCCCAAGGTGGAGAGCGGATCTTTCGTGGAGTATTCCTATGAAGAGCGATATACTTCCAGGGACATCCTGGACAATCCTCAATGTTTTGTCGAATCCTTCACTTCGTCCGTACCGTATCTCAGCGCCAGAGTCCGCATCGAAGCTCCGGCAGGGCTCAAACTGAATCTGTCACTTCGGAATGCGGACAGGAATCTCCTGAAAAAGTCCGGCTCAGGCGCAGGAGTTGCATACAGTTTTGAAATGAAGAAAATCCCGCCTTACCAGGAAGAGGAAAACACACCGCCCGTTTCGGATGTATTTCCGACTCTGACCGTCTCGCCTGCCTATGACTATGCAGGGATCGCAGCAGCTCTCGCGGCAAAATATTCCGCCTGGGATAAAAGTTCCCCTGCCCTTAAATCAGCCTGCGAGACCATCACGGCTTCCGCAAAAAGCCGGGAAGAAAAGATTGCCGCACTCTACCAGTTCCTGACCAAGAATATAGTCACAGCCTGGGTCAGCCTCTCCAATACTCATTACTATCCGCTGGATCCGGCCGTCATTTACGAAAAGAAAATGGGCTCCAAAGTTGACAAGACGTTTCTGTTTCATGCTCTGCTTTCCGAACTTGGAGTGAAGAGCGACTTTCTGCTGCTCTCGGACCGCAATTCAGGTTCACTTGAGGTTTCTGTGCCGTGTGTCGAACAGTTCGGCAATCTTGGATTAAAGCTGGACAACGGCAAACTGATCTATGTCAATGACGACTCCATGACTATGGGTGATTTCCCGGGCGGCTGCCAGGGTTCTCCGGCTTTGTCGCTCGCGGAGCGGAAACTGGTCGACCTGCCTTATGTGCCTGCCAAGAGTTTCAGCACTTTCGACCTGAATCTGAACGAAAACGGAGATCTGAGAGCCTCTGTGACAGACAAATTCGAAGGCAGCACTCAGAATAATTACCGCAAGAATTATTATCTTTCAAAAAATGAACTGGATAAGGAGTGGGAGAAGAGTATCGCCAGAATCCATCCCAGGGCTGTACTCCAAAAATATGAATACCAGAATCTGGGAGATCTCACGAACAATCTGGGAATTTCTTACTCATTCAGTGCTTCTGAATACCCGAAGAGGGCAGGATCCATGCTGGCGTTCCAGCTTCCTGAATTCTATCTCTTTTCAGCCTCTGAAGTGGCCAGGGAACAGAGAGCTTACCCGATGTTTTTCCATGGTGTGACTGAGAGTCACTTTGTCTACCAGGTGAAGCTGCCCAAAGATTACGGACTGGCCTTTTGCCCGGAGAAGAGGAAGCTGAATTTCGGCGGCATGGAGTTTACAGCCTCATTCGATACAAGCAGCCGCAGTATTTTGAAAGTCAACCTGGATTTCAAGAGAGTCGGCGACACCTATCCGGCTTCTGAATACGCGAGTTACAAGAAGTTCATCGAAGACATCGTGAATTTCCAGGATGAGTGGATTCTGCTGGAGAAAAAATAAGAATTACCACGCAGGGGCGGTTCAAGGACCGCCCTCTCAACTATGAATGGTCTTACTTCAGGTGTTTTCTTAGAAAAGATGCGAATATTGCCACTGCGACAAGCAAGCCAAGCATTTCGAGAAGATTCAAATCCATTTTTCCTCCTTTAGACTAAAGTTACCGCAATCTATCTGACTCTGCATTATAATTTGGAGACTAGGGAAACTCGACTCTGACTTCAGCCATCACCTTGCCTGTCTCGACATCAATGAACTTAGATTTTCTGAACGCCAGGATTTGCGATGGATACACGCTGCGGTGGCCGCTGATCAGAAAGCTGACCACGCAGGCGATCGCCGCATAAGGCGCGATCGTAGGGCCAAACAGCTCAATGGACATGATGCTTGCCGCGATCGGCGTATTGGCAGCACCAGCCAGCAGGGCTACAAACCCCAAGGCTGAAAAGATGCCAATATTCAGATTGAAGATCTGGGCGAAAAGATTCCCGGATGTGCTGCCTATGAAAAAAATGGGTGTGACTATACCTCCGCTTCCTCCAAAGTTAAGGGTCAGGCTGGTAAAAAGCGCCTTGAGGAAAAAGGCAAACCCGCTGACTTTCACTCCCTGCAGGCAACTTTCGATCGTGCTCAACCCCAATCCTAAATATTGCGTTGAAAACAATGAGGCCAGGATCACCAGGATAGTTCCACCGGCTATTCCCTTGAGCGGGCTCCAGCAATGAATTCTTTTAGACAGCTTGCTTCCCATTCTCAGCAGTTCTATCAGCATCACTGAAACAATTCCGAAAACCACACCTGATACAAGAACCCAGATGAAAGACAAATTGTCCAGATTGGGAGAGATGTTCAGAGGATGATAGAAGTAAGTGCAGCCAAACATTGAAGTGATGTGGAAACTGATAATGCCTGCGATAAAGGATGGCAGGAGAACATCGTAGAGAAGGCTTCCTACGAACAAAACTTCAACTCCGAAAATCGCGCCTGCTATCGGAGTTCCGAATACTGATGCAAAGCCGGCGCTGATACCGCAGACGACAAGTTTTTTCCGGTCCTCGCTGTCAAATCTGAAAATTCTGGCAAACAGGGAAGCCAGCCCGGCTCCTATCTGGGCGCAGGGACCTTCTTTTCCGGCTGAGCCTCCGCAGGCAATCGTGATCACAGTGGCCAGCAGCTTGACCGGAACTACTGATGCATTGATGATGGAATCGTTCTGATGTATGGCTTCGATTACTTTCTCGGTTCCATGGCCCTCTGCGCCTGGTGAAAGATACTTGATCAGCAATGCGCTGACAAAGAAAGCGAGTGGCATGAGCAGAAAGTAATAATGATATCTGGCAGCTGCGGAAATGCTCCAGTTCAAGGTCTTTAAAAAAATCGCAGTCGATACCCCGACAATGCAGCCAATAATTACCGAAAAAACCACCCATTTGGTGACGCCGAGTAATAGTAAACCTTCTTCGATCAGTCGTTTCTTCATTTCAGTGGTATGACTTCATTGTGATCATTTGTATTTTTTTATAATGGCTACCAAAACACCAACTATGATGAGCCATAAAATCGCAAAGGAAAAGTTGATATCCATCACCAGCTCCTTTTCGTGTCTTGGATTTGCACATCAGCTCAGTCCGTCAATGATCAGAGCCATGGCTCGCTCCATCTCGCTCTTGAGAAATTTAGTTTTCTTGGTGAGAGTCCAGCGGATGATGCAGTTCTGCAGCACCCCTGACAGAGCCAGGACAGCAGCCTGGACATCGAGCCTGGATCTGAAGATGCCGGTATCACAACCTTCCCTGACGATGATTCCGATCACTTCGAACAGGCGTTTCCTTTTCATAATGATTGCTTCGGCGATTTTCGGCTGCCTTGGGTCAACGGCTTCGGAGAAGAGCATGACTGGGTTGAACTGATGCTTGAGCAGCTGAGTCAGGTGGATTTTTCCGAGCTTCATCAGTTTCTCTCTTGGAGGGATTTTCTTTTCCAGGAGTGCGTTGAGTTTTCTGTCCCAGCCGTCATACATGAAATCCACCAGGGCAAGGAGAATCTCTTCCTTGTTATCGAAATGACGGTAGATTGCTGCTTCAGTGAGCCCGACTTCATCAGCCAGGCGGCGCAAGGTGAAATTGCCGGTGCCTTCGTTGAAGATGATCGAGCGAGCGGTAAGAATCAGTTCCCTGCGTCTGATCACGGTGGTCTTTCTGAGAGTGGCTTTTGGGCGAATGGCTTTCGTTTCGATTCTTCTGCTGCGTTCCTTGATCACATTTGTCTGCATTTTATATTCCTCTTGATCGGCCGGCTCAGTGTCCGGCTGTTCAATTACATGCTCGGGCGCTGACCCCCCATTTGGATTAGTCCGGTGACCAGAGTACTATTTTGCCAGCTTCAAGGCCCCTCTGTCAAAGGTCCTTGTCTTTTCCTGCAGTATTGCTATTGCCTTCTAAGTTAATTATCGACAACTTACAATATTATTATAACCTTAGAAAACAAGGTGGTCAATAAACTAAGTAAAACTGATCGATAAATATTATTGACACATGAAAATAGAAAAGATAGTATTAAATTATAATGAAACAGTTTTTCTGCTCCTGTCGAAAACAAACCTGTAGCCACAACAAATAAAATTAACATCCTCATTTTTCCGGCTTGCTCTTACTGTGATGGTGCTGATAGAAATTTGGTTTAGATAATATTCCGTTCTGGAGGTTGAATGAAGTTCATCATAGTGTCCAATCGCCTGCCGATCACTCTTGCCAGGGAAAAGCGTAAGATCAAGTTTCATAAAAGCTCCGGCGGGCTCGCTACAGGAATGAGATCCTATCTGGCCTCACCGAACAATTCAATAAAAGAAAAAGGCTATTTCTGGGTAGGCTGGCCCGGTATCAGTGCGGAAAAAAAGCTGAGGGAACATCTCAAGGCTGATTTAATTAAAAACCATCAGGCTTATCCGATTTTTCTATCTCAGAAAGTGATGGATGAATTTTATCTTGGTTTCTGCAATAAGACTATCTGGCCTTTATTTCAGTACTTTCCATCTCTGGCAGTATATAAAGAGAAATCCTGGCAGAATTATAGAAGTGTGAACATGCTGTTCAGGGATGCCATCCTGGAAATCATGGACGATGATGACATCGTCTGGGTGCACGACTACCATCTGATGCTGCTTCCCAAACTGATCAGGGAAAAGAAACCTGATGCGCAGATCGGTTTTTTCCTGCATATCCCATTCCCGTCATTTGAGATTTTCCGGCTGCTGCCCACCGGCTGGCGCAGAGAAATTCTGGAAGGGCTGCTGGGAGCCAATCTGATCGGATTTCATACCCAGGATTATACCCAGTATTTTTTGAGATGCGTATCAAGAATACTCGGCCATGAAAACAATTTCGGCCGCCTGACCATTGAAGACAGGATCGTAAAAGCCAAGACATTTCCCATGGGGATTGATTATGATCTATTCTATAAAAGCGCTGGAACTCCAGAGGTCCGGGAAGAGATCGGCAAACTCAGAAGCAAGCTCGGGCAACTTAAAGCCATACTTTCTGTAGATCGCCTGGACTATGTCAAAGGCATAATAAACAGGCTGGAGGCGTTTGAGCTGTTCCTGGAGAAGAACCCTCAGTGGCATGGAAAAGTGTCTCTTTTCATGGTAATAGTTCCATCCAGGGTAGAAGTCGAACAATATCATCAGCTGAAAAAGCAGATCGACGAATATGTGGGCAGGCTCAACGGAAAATACAGCACGATCCACTGGAATCCGGTTATTTATCAATTCCGATCATTGTCTTTCAAGGCATTATCCGCAGTCTACGGAATCAGCGATGTAGCTCTGATTACCCCGCTGAGGGATGGAATGAATCTGGTGGCCAAGGAATATCTGGCATCCCATGGGAAAGATGGGGACGGGGTGCTGATCTTGAGCGAAATGGCGGGAGCAGCCCCTGAAATGCGAGAAGCAATCATCGTCAATCCGAATCACAGGGATGAAATAGCAGCAGCGATAAAAAATGCCCTGGAAATGCCGAAGGAAGAACAGATCAGCCGCAACAGACCCATGCTGGCAAGGCTTCAACGCTACAACATAATCCGCTGGGCTGAGGATTTCTGCGGGACTCTAGTCGGCATCAGGGCCGAACAGGATACTTTAAAAGCCCGGCTTATATCCAAAAATATCCGAAATAAACTGTGCTCGGATTTCAACAAATCTGAGCGGAGAGCCATTTTTCTTGATTATGACGGCACTCTGGTCCCTTTTGCCAAGGAGCCTTCAGCAGCCATACCTACTCAGAGAGTGCTGAAGATCCTCAAGGAGTTAACGGACATTCGGGATACGGAAGTGATCATTGTAACAGGCAGGGACAGGAAAACTCTGGATAAATGGTTCCCAGGTATCAAAATCGGATTTGTCGCTGAACACGGGGCCTGGCTGAAGATGCGGGGCAGTGACTGGATTCTGTCTAAACCCATGACCTGCACCTGGAAAGAGCATATTTATCCGATTCTGCAATTGCACGTTGATCGTTTACCAGGTTCATTCATTGAGGAAAAGGATTTTTCCCTGGTCTGGCATTACCGGATGGCGGATCAGGAATCCGCTTCACTGCTTTCCAAGGAATTAACCGATCAGCTGGTGAATTTCACGGCCAACATTGATGTTCAGATCATGTCAGGGAACAAAGTGGTTGAAGTCAGGAATGCGGGAGTGAACAAAGGCTCCGGAGCCATGGACTTCATGCTCAAGGAAAACCCTGATTTCATCATGGCTGCCGGTGATGACGTGACTGATGAAGACCTTTTCAGAGTGCTTCCGCCGGATGCCTATTCCATCAGAATCGGCATGGATCAGTCTATTGCCAGATTCAATCTGGTGAGTTGTTCCGGACTGCTTGATTTGCTGGAAAACCTGATCACCGCATCCCAATCAAGGGAATAAATTCTGGCAATCGATGCTGATTCCAGAAAGCTATGCGCTGCCGACATATTGCCTGAAGAAGTTGATAAATAGCCGCTCACGCATCTGCCGGCTTGTGGAGGATGAATGCAAAATAATCTTCAACCTATAGTCATGGACGGCCTGTTCTGGACAGCTACAGCCATATTCATTATTTCTTACGCAATCATCATTTCCGAGAGAGTCCATAAAACCATTGTAGCAATGTTCGGGGCTTCCCTGGTCCTTGTGCTCAAGCTGCTTTCACAGCACGAAGCCTTTCATGTCGAAGAACTGGGTGTGGACTGGAACGTGATATTCCTGCTCCTCTCCATGATGGTGATCATCAACCTGATGCGGCCGACCGGAGTTTTCGAATACGTAGCCATCAGAAGCGCCAAGCTTGGAAAGGGAGACCCGATCAGCATCATGGTGATCTTCTCTGTTGTAACTGCCGTGCTGAGCGCCTTTCTGGACAATGTCACCACAGTCCTTCTCATCGCGCCGGTGATCGTCTACATTGCCGAAGCGCTGGAAGTTGATTTCGTCCCCTACCTGATCGCCTGCACCCTGGCTTCCAACATCGGCGGCACTGCCACCCTGATCGGGGACCCGCCCAACATCATGATCGCATCCAAAGCTGAGCTGACATTCATGGACTTCATCTATCAATTGACTCCAGTGATATTGGTCATCATGCTGGTCTTCTGCCTGGCAGTTAAATTCATCTGGGGCAAGAAGCTCAAAACCAGAGAAGAGTTGAAACAGAGGATCATGCTGATGGACGAAACGATAGTGATCAAAAACCACCTGATGCTGAAGAAATCCCTGTTCGTACTCGGCCTGACCCTGACCGGATTTGTAGCCCATGGAGCCCTTCATCTGGAGCCTGCCACTGTCGCGCTCTTCGGGGCCAGCCTGCTGCTCCTGATCTCAGGAACGCATGACCCTCATCATATCCTGGCTGAAGCCGAATGGGGCACCCTGTTTTTCTTCATCGGCCTGTTCATCATCATCGGGGCAGTGGTGAAAGTGGGGCTGATCAGCTGGATGTCGGTGAAAGTACTGGAGTTCACAAGAGGCAACCTTCTCGCTGCCAGCATGGGGATCCTGTGGTTTTCTGCCTTTGCCTCAGCCTTCATAGACAATATCCCCTATGTTGCTACCATGACCCCTCTGATCATCGACATGGCGAAACAGCTCTGGCCGGGTGTATCCGGAACCGATCTTCTCCACCATGCGGATCTGCTGCCACTCTGGTGGTCACTGGCCCTGGGTGCGTGTCTCGGGGGAAACGGCACGATCATCGGCGCTTCCGCCAATGTGGTAGTGGCCGGGATTTCCGAGAAGCACGGCCGGAAGATCACCTTTGTCGAGTTCATGCGTTACGGGATGCCGGTAATGGTTATGACCGTAACAATGTCGGCAGTCTATGTATGGGTGAGATACTATGCGTTTTAGAGCGCCAGGCATGATCGTTTTGTGCCAGTAATGTCCATAAGGAGTTAGGCATGCTTCAACAACATTTCGACAATCTTTTGTCTTTAATGGAGGAGTTATTTTTCAGGAATGAAATCTGGTCCTGGGTGTTCCTGGGCAATCCTTTTTCCCGTTATGCGATAGCTTTCATCACTCTGCTTTTCGCTTTTTCCTGCATGCGATTTGTGAAGAAATTTATTCTATGTCGCCTTAAATCTCTGGTTATAACAGGAAAACTCAGCCAGGACAGCATTATTTCTAAACTGGTGGAAAAATATCTCTTCCCGCTTCTTTTTTACATAGCTTTTTATTTCTCCGTAAATGAACTTGATCTTAATCCTGCGGTAAAAAGACTGGTTGACTGGATTGGCCTGATCTTTGTGATTGTCCAGACTACGAGATTTGCCATTTGCGTTGCAGTCTATTTTTTTGAGGAGCGCTGGCTGAAAAAAGAAGAATCCAGAATATCCCCAACCACTTCCGCAGGGATTGTCGGTATTCTGAAAATGTTTTTCTGGATGCTTTGTTTCACCCTGATCCTTGATAATCTTGGCTTCAACCTGACCACGCTGATTACCGGGCTTGGTATCGGCGGTGTGGCAATAGCCCTGGCTTCTCAGAACATACTGAATGATTTGTTTAATTATTTCGTGATTTTCTTTGACAGGCCGTTTGAGGAAGGAGATTTTATCGTAATTGGAGATTTTCTGGGGAGTGTGGAGCATATCGGCATTAAAACAACAAGGCTGGCAAGCCTCAACGGGGAAGAAATAATTTTATCGAATTCGGATCTGACTGGCAGCAGAGTTAGGAATTACAAGAAAATGACCCGTCGGCGAGTGACGTTCCGGTTAGGAGTTACTTATCAGACTGGCACTGACAAATTGAGGAAAATTCCTTCAGTCATCAAAGCAATCATTGATAACACTGAAGATACGATGTTTAACCGCTGCCATTTCGCAGAGTATGGAGATTTCAACCTGATCATAGAGACTTCTTATTTGATAAACGGCAATGACTACAATAAATATATGGACATTCATCAAGAGATAAATCTTCAAATTGCGGATTCCTTTAAAGCGCTGGGGGTCGAATTTGCATTTCCGACCCAGACAGTGATTCTGGAGCCCGCTAAACAGGGAGAGATTACCCGTTAGCTTGAGCCATGCTGGCACATCCGATAAGTGTAAAGCCGGAATCGTGGATTTGAGCGGATACTCTAATAAAGGAGGTGTATTCAAACTTTGAAGAAATTGAATATTTTCAGCAGGTCGATCTGAACATGGAGTTTACAGCCTCATTCGATACAAGCAGCCGCAGTATTTTGAAAGTCAACCTGGATTTCAAGAGAGTCGGCGACACCTATCCGGCTTCTGAATACGCGAGTTACAAGAAGTTCATCGAAGACATCGTGAATTTCCAGGATGAGTGGATTCTGCTGGAGAAAAAATAAGAATCAGTTTATCATCTTGACCAGTTCGGCACAGGCCTTTTCCAGGTATGTGTTTTTATTTTCTACAGCCTCGCTGTACAGGTCGGAGATTGTATATGGGGAAACCACATCCGGGCTGATCCCATTGTTTTCGATGATGTTTTTTCCACCCCAGCGGGCCAGGCTGGCTGTGACGTGGAACATTGTTTCACTGAGAGGAAGCGGGCCGGCTTGGACTACATTTCCTCCTCCGGCGCCTGTTGTCTCTCCGAAAAGCTTGAGTTTGCCCATCCAGTCTTTCTGCCTGAACGATGCAGGCACCAGATCCCCGCAACTGAAGCAGCCTGAGTCAATCAGGACCAGCACCGGCTTAAGAAATTTCAGCTCAGCAGGTTGGAGTTTGCTTGCATAGAAGAACGGTATGAAATCACTCATTTTCTTGCCTGCATTGGCATTTGCGTACATCGTATCCCTGCAGGTCTTTACCACGGCGATCTGATCAGCAGGATACTGGGCTTGAGTATACAACTTGAGCTTGAGTTCAACATTATTCAGCCAGTGCCGGTTGAGCGGAACGGAAAACTCCAGATTTGTCAGAGGTGCATCCAGGAAACGAGAAACCAGGTTCTGGCAGAGATCGATGTAACCGCCCGGGTTGTCCCTCTGGTCCAAAATCAGGCCGTCGCAGTCAGCAAGTCCGCTGAGCAGAGTGTCGAACGATTCAATAGCCCATCCATCATAGTCCGGAACCCTGATCCTGCCGATTTTGTACTGTTTCGATCCGGAGGTGTACAGTATTATTTCTGCGGTCAGGTTATCTTCAAGCCTCTGGCCGGCTACAGGACTGCCCATAAGCTGCTTCCTGATCAGCGTCTGCACATACAGAGGGTCAAAACTCCAATTCCCGTCGTTTTCATAGAACGAGTGGAGCCTGGCTGGCAGCCTGAATCCCCTGGAATAGATCTCGCTGTATTTCTTGATGACCCAAGCCTCTGTATCGGAATACTCGGAGCCGGTTTTCCTGCTTTTCAGCTTGAGAACCGCGCTGCTCCCGTCAGCAGGCATCAGCCTGTTGCTGGAGCGGTAACCGATTGCCTGCAATATCCCCTTCAGCTGATGTCCGGCTGAGCCTCCGCCGGTGTAATAAGGAGCCAGCTCTTCCAGGACAGATGCGGTCGGTTTGCCGTCGAATTCGATCAGTTCATCCCCGATTCCGAACTTTGTCCCAGTAATGTAGATGTCGGATACCACCACTTTTCCCTCAAGATACCGAAAATCTACCGGCAGCATTGCCAGGTCCAGATTGAACACACCGTCCAGGTAAAGGTGGCCGTCCTTGAATTCATGGATGTACTTGAAAAGCAATGTATAGTATTCCGCATCAGTTCTGGTTTTCGAGATATCGAAGAAATACCGCTTCTTTATCTGCAGGTAATCTTCCTTGAGGATATTGGTTTTCTTGTATTCCAGCATCGCATAACCTGTTTCCATGATCTTGGTCAGGGCATAAAAGTCGGAAGCTTTCTGCATGGGAGTAAGCGAAAGCGGTCCCGCCGAAACGACGGACATGAACAGCAGTGAAATTAAAACAGATAGTTTCATTGTCTCCCCATCTGTACAACATATAACCCGGGTTTCAGACCATGACAAGCCGGCTGGTTCTTAATCTTATCTGGCTTTATGCCGATATTTGCTGTATAATTAATTTGGAAGAGGGATTTTCCGAACTCTTCCAAATATCCTACAGGGAGGCAATATGGATGACTTGAGTTCCCAAGGCCCTGAACGTTTGCTCCCTGCGGGATTCGATTCCTGATCCTTCAGTCAGATCACTGACAGCATCTCACATCAATCCCCGCGGAGCTCATTTTTGTTCGCTTCAGCTCTGTTTTCTGAGCGTTAAACTGTTTCAGTTTATCGCTCTGAAAAATGGTTTTCTTACGGTCCAACCGGACCGGGAAAGGGGATTAATGATCTTTAACGCCATAAAGAACACTTTGGATTCGCCTCATCTCTGCTGAGATGCATTCGAGAACACCATTCTTTATGGCGCAAAAGCTCAATAAAGGTGTGAATCATGAAAAGACTGGCTGCACTCAAAAAATACGGGATGCTGTTTGCCAACCGGCCGGTGATGCTGCTGATTTCCGCGGGTTTTATTTCGAGCCTCGGGAATCATGTCAGCTATTTCGCGCTTCTGAAAAAAGTCTATGACATCTCAGGCGGGAGAATCACTGACCTGGGTTTCCTGACAGTCATGAAATTCGTGCCATTCCTGCTGTGCGGGCTGTTCGCAGGACGGATCGTGGACTGCTTGTCCCGCAGGATGGTAATGGTGCTCTGCGATGTCTTTTCCGCCCTGGCCATTGCTTGCGTGATTTTTGTGGACAGCCTGCCAGGGATTTACTTCTTTGCGTTCCTGAGCTCCCTGGTCTATGTATTCAGGCAGCCGGCCCAGAGCGCTCTGGAACCGAACCTGGTGCGCCGCGAGGACCTGGTGCTTTACAATTCCTTCAATTCATCCCTGAGCAATGTCAACCTGATCTGCGGCTCTGCCTTCGGCGCTGCCGTGGCCGGGCTGCTTGGAACTGCACCTGCTTTCCTGATCGACGGCGCTACCTTTCTGATCTCAGCCCTGATCATTTACAATCTGAGGGTCGATGAGAAACATATTTCTGTAAAATCGAAAAATAACCGGCAGCCCATAGGCAGGAGTTTGTCTGCAGTCTGGTCAGACCTGAACTTGCGCAGGATGCTTCTGATCAACACTTTCGTGACCATCGCCATGACAATGCAGGGAATCCTGATCTATTTCCATCTCAAGGACGGCCTGGGCCTGGGCGACAAGGCAGAGCTCGCCTGGGGTGTGCTTCTCTCAGCGCTCGGAATCGGGATCGTAGTCGGCAGTCTGCTTCTGGGCCTGATCCTGGATGGCCGCAATCCGCTCAGACTTTACCTGAACATCCTCTTCTGGGACGGACTGTTTTTCCTGTGGTTCCTGCTGAACGGTTATAATCGTCTGGCAATCCTGATTTTCGCTTTTCTGGGCCTGGCGAGCGCCGCTCACACCATCATTCTCAACACGATTGTCCAGCAGCAGGTGGCCGACGAAAACAGGGGCCAGGTCTTTGCCCTGTTCTCATTCCTGGAAAGCCCGGCCGCGATCTTATCGCTCCTGATCGGCACTTTTGCCGCAGCTTTCACCTCAGCCTGGGCGATCCTGATCCTGTCTGCAATCGTTCAGATCATTCTGGCTGTAGCATTGAGATTCTGTTGGTACAGAGCTGATGCGAAAACATGTGAAAATGTCGAGTTATCTTGTGCGGCATAAATAGTTGACAATATTTACTTTCTCAGTTTAACTAAAAACTTCCTGGCATCAGCGATGATGCCGGGCTGCAGGCCCAGGATTTCGGCTATGGTGAGCGCTTCTTCGGGCACTGCGGAACCCTTTTTCGGGTGCAGGTGGTAGTCCATCAGCTTGTGGAAATATGCGGCGCGCTCAGGGCCGTGGAGTTTATAAAGGGAGGGAAGTTCTTTTTTGCCTTTCAAGCCGCCGGTCTGGAACTGGGAGACTTTGAGATATCCGGTGAGAATGTCAAAGTGAGTGGTCAGCACCAGAGTGGATTTTGACCCTGAAAAATGCGAGAGCAGCGCGTAATTGAGGGCCAGGCCTTCGCGGATATTGGTGGTGCGCGAGAATTCGTCCACCAGGTACAGGCAGCGGTGGTCTATCTTTTCCAGGGCTTCTGAGATGTAGCTGATTTCTGACCCGAAACTGGAGAGTCCGGCTTTTTCCGGAAAACGCTCGGCTGCGGAAAAGTAGATTTCAAAAAAGAGGCTTGAGGAAAATGTCTCAGCCGGCAGGAAGAAACCGAGCTGGAACAGCCCCTGCAGGAATCCGATGGCTTTCAGGACCTGTGTCTTGCCGCCCATGTTGGAGCCTGAGATGATGCTGGCGCTGGTTGATGTTTCGAAATCAAGCGGAGTGTAGTTGAGATTCTGCAATGCCAGATCCTTTGCCAGAGGCAGATAACGGCCGTTTTTTACAGAAACTCCGCGCTTTCTCAATTCAGGTTCAATTAGCCCCAGTTTCTGCGACATACTGGCCAGGGAAAAATACTTTTCCCAGAGTATCAGGTTTTCGTAATCTTTTTTCAGATTAGACCTGACTTTCCGATAGCAGGCGTTGAGCCTGTCCAGCACTTTCAGCTCGGCAGCGGCTTCCTTTCTGCGCAGATTGTTGATCGATTGATTCAGGCGTTCGACAGCAGAAGGAAATCTGATCCTGAACAGGCAATAGCCGCCTTTCTCTTCGATCAGCGTAAAATGAGGGGACTTTCTCAGAACAGGTAAAAGTTTTGACTCCAGATCAACAGTGAATTCTTCGGACATGATCCGCTTTTTCAGCTTGAATTTCCGTTCGAGCTGTCTGTAGAAAGCCTGGATGCGCCTGTCGCGGGCATTGCGCAGGCTGGAAATTTTTGTGCGGATGCTGCTTAATGCCCTGGAATAACCTGATACTATCGCGAAACTATGCTCATCCTGGGAAAAAGTCAGGAACTGCCAGAGATTTTGATAAGCGTGCTTGAAAACAAAGGGTCTTAAGGAGCTGGAGGACCAGATTTCCCTGATTTTCCGTAAATGCAGCAGAAATTTTTTCAGGTCAAAAAGTTCGAATACAGCCAGATTCTCCTGTTCGAGCATGCTGCTGACATCCGGAATTTTCCGCAGTGATTCACGGACATTTTCACCGGCATCCGGGAGCTTAGTGAGAAACTCCAGAAAATGCCGCTGGATCATCCATTCATGTCTCAAATTGCATTCCTCCCCTGGAGTATGGAAGTGAAGGAAATCCTCTTTCCGGCGGCGGCAGACAGGAGAATACAGCTCCCATTCCTGCTCCAGAAATTCGGCGATTCTTAGATGGACGAAAATATCTTTCATCTGTCCTCCGGGGTTTTGATGATTCTGAAAATTGTTACTGGTTCCTCAAAACCCTTGAGATTTTTTTCCCCCAGGCTCTGACATTGAAATTCAGAAGAAATCCCGGTGATGAAGCTTTCAGTAGCTACGATTTCCCCTGCCCCGGCTTCCTTTTCTATCCTGGAAATCATGTTCACCGGATCCCCGAAGATGTCGCCGTTTTTCTGAAAGATCAGGCCTGAATTAAGCACGATCCTGATCTGAAAGCGGTGGTTATGCTCCAGATTTTGATTGGTGGAATCGATTTCCGAAAGAAGATGGAAAGCGCATTGCGCTGCGTTTTCCTTTTTTTCAAAGGAAAACAGAATCCCGTCTCCCATTTTCTTGATGATCTGTCCGGAATATTTTACGGCTGCGTTTTCCGCAATTTTTTCGTAAAGTGCAAGCACTCCCATGATCCCGACAGTGCCGATCTGCTGAGTTTTTTTGGTAAAGCCTACGATGTCCGAAAAAAGGAGCGAGAGCTCTTTCCCGTATTCCCGGAAGATAAGCCTGTTACTGGCGTCTGAACTTTTAGAAAGCAGGTTTCCCAGGATGCTGCCGATGTTTCTCTGGGAAAAAATCGCATCCTTCAGCCGGGTGATCAGTTGAAGTCTTTTGCTGTAAACCGCCTGCGTGATGATGCGTCCCTTGAGTTCCACTGAAAGGCGCTTTTTTTCACGCTCGATGATTCCAAGGTCTTCCGCTGAAACGAGAACCCGGCTCAGCTTTACGGCAAGCTCCATTTCAGAGGAAACATCTTCTGAGACCTCGCTGAAAACCAGCATCTCGCCAGTCAATTTTAGGAAGCAGCGATTGTCTCGATAGTAACAGTCCGAAACAGCGGAAACAGGCAGACGCATATAGCAGGCGCTGACCTGTTCCAGGCCTCCCCTGAAGATCAGTGTCAGACCATCCGGGTCCAGCAGCACGAGAGTATAATAGAGTTCAGGCACCAGCCTGGCCACCGGGTCCAGCAGGTGATTTTCCGCAAAAAACGCTCTGTCCAGCGGGATCAGCCCTGAGAAAAGCTGCAGGTCCAGTGATTTTTCCAGAGTATAAACTGCTTCTCCATTGTGCTGCTTTGACTGAAAGAATCCGAAAACAGGCGGTTTTTTCAGGATTTTACGGATGATTTCACGCAGATCGCGGCGCAGGTAGTTGAGAAACGGCACTTCTGAAAAAAACGGATCGCGGCATTGTTCGGCAAAGTGCTTTTTCAATTCGCTGTTGAGCTGAGCAGGAGGGCCATGGAAATTTTCGCGCTGCACCGAGAATCTGAAATTCTGCTCGATTTTGACAGGTTTGGCAGGAGGGCGTCCGGCAGTCTTTACAGGCTTAACTTCGTACCCTTTCAGCTTGTGTAAAATTCCAAGGGCAAAATCCCTCAGAGGCTTGTCCTGCTCTTCAATTATCACCAGTTCAAAGAATTTTTCTTTTTCGCCCTGCAGCGGGATTTCCGGGTGTTCGGCTGAGACCCTCTTGAGCAGGGACAGCCTGGCGGTTTTACTTTTCTGCAGAGAATACTTTGTATAGAGGCGGACTGCGCTTTCCATGCTAATTCTCCAGTTCCATCACATCTAAGAGTCGGACTGAGGGGAAAAATCCAGAATTCATTTCCAGAAGCTCTTTGTGGATTGACTGAAAACCAATACCTGTCAGACCTGGATTATAACAGAAAAGCAGCGGCACCGGCTGTTCGAGCACGCTGATCCTGCGCCGCTCAATTTCAGGACCCAGAAAAATCCTGGTGAAGTCCTGCACCACCAGTTCCAGCCCCCCGGGGAATTTATCGGCAAGGCTCCTGGTGAGAGCGCCTTTAATATAAACAAGCTCAAGCGATTCAGCGGTGAAAGGATCGTTTTTTCCGCATTCCAGCACGACCTTGCCTTTACTGTAACCCGTGATTTCCGACTCCCCGGGTGAAAGCAATCCGGCTTTTGGAAGTGCAAAAAGCGAGAGCTGCAGCCTGAAATCAGCCAGCATCTGTTCAGTGGTTTTACCCGGCAGAGGGGAGAAAATGAAGACAAAGCCGGGCGCTTTCCGCGAAGCCATCTGTGAGATCCTGTCCAGCGCCCCGTCGATCAATACTGTGCCTTCAGGCATCGATTCCTTGATAATCGAAAAAACCTCATCCAGCTGATAATTAGCTTCAGGTCCGATCAGTTCGATTTTTCCTTCAGCCAGAGCTTGGCATAGATAGTAATTTCCAGCATTGGAGCGGAAAGAGAAGCCTGACAGAATCCGATACGGGAAATCCGCTCGCGACAGGGCGTATTCAGCGGTCAGAAAGCGCATGCCTTGGAAAACAGTGATTTCCGGTTTCCGATTCTCAAAGATCCTGTCACGTCCTTCGCCATCCCAGCCAATGGAAAAAAGAGAGACATGTTCCGCCTCTCTTTTCGAATTTGCGTATCTGACAAGGTGATTCAGAACCGTGGTTTTCCCCGCATTTTTCCTGTTGCCTGTCAGGAACACGGCAGGTTCTGAAAAGAGTTTTTCAAGCGCGGCTTTCGGCATGCAGTAATTGTATCCCAAACCCGCGGTATTGTCACGAAAATCCAGACACACACCATGCCTCAGGCTCCAGTTTCACGGGGTTGTGAGGCTTTTGATTTTCCATGCAGCATCTGACGCAATGAGGGAAAGAAGGTTCCGAGTCCCTCGTAAGTCTGCATCAGGATGACTGCAAAGAAGGCGAGCGGCAAGTAATTGGCATGTCTGTCTGCCGCGGCCGGTGCCAGGAAGATGCTGTTGAAGATGATATAGAGATTGACAGCCATCATGATCAGGATGAGGCCTTTCAAGAAGCTCAGATGAAAAAGTCTCTGCTGATGATAGACAAAATAGGCATAGATGAAAGGAATGACTGAGAACCAGAGCATCAGAGCCAGGAGCTTCTGGGAAATCTCTGCTGAGAGAAACATGCCGAATCCGTGGCGCATCTCATAGATGATTATCAGCCCCCAGAACACGAAGCAATAGTTCAGCAGAAGCCGTCCCCAGTTATGGGAAAAATAAAGTGCAGTTCCCCCGAGGAAAAAAAGCAGGGCGAGTATCGTGGAAATCAGCATACCGGGATTTAGAAAGAGAATCGTTATCTGTCTGAGGAACTCTGCGGGATCGCTTCCGCTCAAGCTGCAGACGGCATAATATCTTGGAAACACAAACGTCAGAAAGAAACACGCAGCCAGTGATGAAATCAGATATCCGAAAGTCCTGTCCACCATTTTCGTGTATACAGTGCCGGAAATCTCATCCCATTCCGGGATTGACTCATTTTTGTCCTGCATGTAATCGTCCATTCTGTCCAGTTTTTCCTTCAAGTCTTTAATACCCATTTCACGCCTCCGTTTCCAGTTTTTCGATCAGGGACTGCAGTTCCCGTCTGATATGAAAAAGCCGGCTTTTTACCGTTCCCTCAGGCAGATCCAGAATCCGCCCTACCTCTTCAAGCTTATTGTCCAGCGATAACAGCAGAATTTCCCTTTTCTCCGGAATCAGGCTGTCCACTGCTCGCTCCAGTAGAATTTTAAAGCATTCCTCTCCGTTTTTGTCGCCCTGGGATTCCAGCTGTTTTTCCACAGACAGTTTCCGGACTGTTTCCTGTTCTCTGCTTTCAAAACGCAGATGGTCGTGATAAAGATTTATGGCGATCCGGTAGAGCCAGTTTTTCAGTTTTCCGCGAGAGGGATCGTACAGGTGGAATTTCAGGTAAGCCCTGACATAAGTTTCCTGGATCAGGTCCTGCGCCAGATGATGGTCTCTGCTCAGCTTCCGCAGGAACAGAAACAGCTCTCTGTGATATTCGGAAAACCATTTTTTGAGTGTTTCGTTTGCGTCCATTTTGCCTTCTTTTACATACTATACGAAAAAAAATGGAATCGGTTCAAAAAAAGAAGAGAAACCCGTTGGATTTCTCTTCTTGGAATTCGATTTTGAAACAGACTGTTTAAAAATCAGAGCAATTATTTTCTTTTTCCGCGCTTGGGACCTTTCTTGAGGATCTTGCCGTAATCCAGCGCGTGATTCTGGGTGTTCAGGAGTTCCGCCACACCTTCCATGGAATAGTATCTGCTCAGGTTTTTGGGCAGGTCCTCGGTTTCGGCTTCGCCCGGACGGTCGTGGCAGGAAATGATTTTGCCTTCGTAGTTGCGCAGCACGATCGTACCGGGCCCCTGGGAGATGATGTAGGTCGGCATCACAGGCACTTTTCCGCCTCCGCCTGGAGCGTCGATTACAAAATGCGGGACAGCGAGGCCAGAGACATGTCCGCGCAGGTTTTCCATGATGCTGATGCCTGTGGCGACAGGGGTCCTGAAATGGCTGATGCCGCGGGACATGTCGCATTCATAGATGTAATAGGGTTTGACGCGGATCTTCAAGAGGTCGCAGACCAGCTTTTTCATCACTGCCGGATTGTCGTTGACTCCTTTTAAAAGCACTGACTGGTTGCCGAGCGGAATACCGTGGTCTGCAAGCATTTCGCAGGCCCGTTTGGAGTCTGCGTTGATTTCCTGGAAATGATTGAAGTGAGTATTGACGTAGACCGGATGGTACTTCTTGATCATCCGGCAGAGAGCTTCCGTGATGCGCATGGGAAGTACGACCGGAGTCCTGGTGCCGATACGGATGATCTCCACATGCTTGATCTTGCGAAGCTCAGAGAGCAGCCACTCTATTTCCTGATCAGTCAAGGTGAAGGGGTCACCGCCTGAGAGAATCACATCCCTGATCTGCGGCGTTTTCCTGATGTAATCAAAGCCGGCCAGCAGCTGCTTTTTGGGAAGGTGCCGGTCCTCATTGTCTCCGACTTTTCTCCTGCGTGTGCAGTGCCTGCAGTACATCGAGCAGACATGAGTCACTAAAAGCAGCGCCCGGTCAGGGTAGCGATGGGTGAGACCAGGACAAGGCGAATCCACTTCCTCATGCAGGGGATCATCCATATCTGTGGGGTAAAATTCTGTTTCATGGATAGTGGGAATAGCCTGTTTCATCACAGGATCGTCAGGATTCTGAGGGTCGATCAGTGAAAGGTAATATGGGGTGATCGCCATCCTGAAGCTGACCAGCACTTTCTGGATATCCTTGACCTGCTGGCCAGTCAGAGGGTAGCATTTCTTCAGATCAGGCAGTTTCATAAGGCGGTTCTGCAGCTGCCACTGCCAGTCCTGCCACTTTTTTTCAGGCACATCCGAAAAGACTCTAGCCATAGGCACTCCTTTCAGCCGACGTACTTTTTCTCGTAATATTTCCTCAGCCATTCGGATTCCCTCATTAAATCGATAGTGATCGCGGCATGATCCTTGGTATAGCCGTTGCCGATCACCATGGTCACGTCCTTGCCTACTCCCTCGGCGCCCAGAGCTGCTTTGGTGAAACTCGTGGACATGGAGAAAAAATAGACCGTACCATTGTCTTTGCAGGGGAGAATCGATCCCATCTCCGTGTTTTCACGGCTCACGCAGTTGATCACCAGGTCGCAGAGCTGTCCGTTGGTGACTGCTTCCACCTTTTCCAGCACATCCACTGCGTTTGAGGCTTCGGCCACGATCACGTTATCAATGAAATTCACTTTTTTCATCAGGTCCAGGCTTTTTTCGCTATGCACCAGGGCAATCACACGGCCGGTGCAACCGGCATATTTCTTGGCTACATAGCAGCAGAGAAGGCCGGATTTGCCTGCTGCGCCTATCACCAGCACTGTATTGCCCGGCCGCACCAGTTTGGCGGTCTGAGCAGGCGCACCTGCCACATCCAGCACTGCCAGCGCCAGTTTCTCGTCCAGGTCTTCCGGCAGCTTGGCGTAAATCGCTGACTCGAACAGGATGGCCTGGCCTTCGATGTCCACCTGATCTTTGTCTATGTGGATTTTCTTGATTTTCTTGATCTTCAGCGGAGTGAGCGAGAGCGAGACCAGGCTTGCGATTCTGTCTCCTTCCTGAAGAGGGATCTTGCCTTTAAGCGCTTTACCAATTCTGGCTACTTTACCGATGAACATGCCTCCTGAGCCTGTGACAGGATTTTTATGCTTGCCAAAGCGTTCTACAATCCCGAGCATTATTTCTTCGATTCTTTTGGGGTCTTTTACGGCTTCGTCCTTGATCTGGGTGAAGCTTGCCGAGTCTACGTTCAGCGTGGTCACATCGCAGAGTATTTCATTGTCGTATAGTTTATTCATGTCATTGTCGATCACCAGCGCGGGCTGGGGCAGCACTCCTTTGGGCTCGATCACGCGATGGGTTCCGAACTTATTGCCTTTCATTTAACCTCCTCAATGAAAAATTTTGTCAGACTGATATTCACTTTTTCTTCAATCCTAAAATCTCTCTCGCTTCCGCCGGGGTGGCGATCTCGTGCCCCAGTTCCTTGGCGAACTCCACGATCCGGGTTACGAGCTGGGCGTTGCTCTTGGCGAGCTGGCCTTTCCTGAAATAGATGTTGTCTTCGAACCCGGTGCGCACATTGCCGCCCATCAGAAGGGCTGCCAGGCCCATGGGAAGCGACGCCTTGCCGCCGATGCCGATGCTGGACCAGACAGTATTTTCAGGCAGCTCATCCCGCATGAAGACAAGATTCTTGACTGTGCCCGGAATTCCACCCGGTACACCAGTCACAAAGGTGAAATAATAAGGCGGATCGATCAGGCCTTCCTTGATCAGGAGCTTGGCATTGTTGATGTGGCCGTAATCGAAGCATTCAATGGTGGGCTTGACGCCATGTTCGCGCATCAGGCGGGCGAATCTGCGCAGGCTGGGGAAACCGTTGGGCAGGATGTCGTCGCCGAAATTGACTGAGCCGCAGTCGAGGGACGCAAGGTCGGGCTTGAGTTTGACCGGAGCCACTCGCTCATCATCGCTCATGCCCACTGCTCCGCCTGTGGTGATCTCGATCACAATCTCGCATTTCTCGCGGATCAGTTTAATTGTTTTCTCAAAGATACCCACATCCTGGGTAGGAGTCCCGTCGTCTTTTCGTACATGCAGGTGGACGATGGCTGCACCGGCCATGCAGGCTTCATATGTGGACTGGGCGATTTCCGCCGGAGTTACCGGCAGATTCGGCTGCTGGGCGCGGGTGGTTTCTGCACCTGTGACTGCTGCAGTGATAATGACTTTCATTGCACCCCCAAATAATCGATAAGTACATTATTTAATCTATATACTCAGCGTGGTAATTTCAAGAGGCACTTTCAAATTTTACTGTCATTTTTGCATGAAGCTCATATGTCAATCAAAAAAACGGATGCAAAAAAAACGGATGCAATACAACCCGGGTTTGAAATGAGCAATGGAAAATGCTATTGTAAATAATATCTCAATGTGTGCAATTGAGGCGGCATGTCGAATAACTCATTTTATCTTCTTGATAATGACCAGGTGCTGAAAGAATTGCTGAAACAGGCGAAAAGCGATGACAAGTACTACCTGAAAGCTCTCTACCAGATCGCTTACAGCATCCTCAAGGAAAGGCTTGAAGACGACCCGCATCCTGGAAAAACCGATTATGTCAGACTGGGGATCCTGTTGCGTGAAATGGGAGAATTCGATGAGTCATTCGGATATTTTGAAAAAGCGCTGGCACTGGGTTCTGATTCAGAAGCACTTTATGAAACCGGCAACCTTTTCAAGCAGTCCGGTGATTTCGTGAAAGCTCTAGATTATCTTGAGAAAATTCCTGAAAATGAGCGGGATGAAAAAATTCTCGAATTGATCGAATACTGCAGGAAAAGTAAATCATGAGAGGTACGCTGGACCTCTCATCAAACCTGCTGATCTGTTCAGAAGCGCTGGTCCATTCAGCCAGTGAGATCACTGTAGCGGTATCAGGAAGGTTTTTCGGATTGTCTGAACTTTCCAACCCTGCAGCATTGTTTTGTGAACAATACAGGACAAAGGGGCTTGCTGCCTGCCGCGAATTCAACTTTGAAGCCGTGATCCTGATCCATGACCAGAAAAAAAAACTGGGCCTGCTGATTCGTGACCGGATGGGTTGCAGGCAGATTTATTACAGTCTGGAGCAGGGTGTGCTGAGTTTCAGTGAAAATCCCTGCGATGTTTCGATTCTGGCCGGGAAACCGGCACTTCCGAATCTGAATGCTGTCCAGTCATTTCTTCGCTATTCTTATCTTCCAGGGACACAGACCTTCTGGACTGGAGTACAATCCCTTCCAGCCGGGAACTGTCTGGAATTAAATTTAAAATCTCTGAAAATCGATAAATACCATACCTGGAAAGCTGAAGTTTTCAGAGGCAGTTTCGCTGAGGCAAAGAAGGCGCTGCTTGCTCTGATTCTGGATGCACTGAATTTAAGATGCGGTAAAGACTTGAATCTTTTACTGTCAGGAGGCATAGATTCGTCATCACTGGCAGTAGCCGGGAAAAAGCTGGGCAGGAATTTGACTGCCTATACCATTACTTTTGACGAACCTGATTACAATGAGATTCAATCTGCCGAGGCAGTTGCCAGATATCTTGGGATCAAACATGAAAAAATCCATTTGACATTTGAGATGTTCAAACACTGGATGGTAAAACTTCTGTCTGAAAAGGCTTTCCTGCTTCGTTCTCAGGGGCAGCTCAGCTTCATAGCTGCATTATCAGGAAGGCATTCCAGCTTTGTGAATGGTGCAGGGAGCGATGAAGGGCTGCTGGGATATGATTATCAGTTATCCGCTCTGGCAAAGAGAGAGCGGCAGAGCCGCTATTACAGTCTTTTTCCGGTAGAGATGCTTGACAATCTCCCCCGCAACACGATCCTGAAGGACATTTTCAATGATGAACTTCAGGAAATCTTTGATCACAGGGAATATCTTACGCCATATTTCAATTCAGACGAATTAAAGGAGATGTTTCAAAAAGGTTGGACTGAACCGGAACATTTCTGGATTGAATGGATGAAGCCCATGAATTCGCTGACTGATTTTCAGTACGATGAACTCCTTCCTGACAATCAGTTACCTAGAATCAGGGGGATTGCTGATGCTGCTGAATCGGAAATATTGGTTCCGTTTGCAGATTATAGATTCCGTAATTTTTTCCAGTCTTTACCCGACGATTTCCGGCTGAACGGGAAAAAGAGCAAATTCATCCTCCATGAACTGATGCGCAATGACCTGCCTGAACAGGTACTCACAAGACCCAAAACACCCCTGAAAGTGCCGATTGACCGCTGGTTTGAAAAAGGCAGACCTTTTTTCTGCAAAATGCTGAGTGAATTCTCCGCCTCGAATGGAGTGAAAATCGAGCCTCAGCGCCTTTTTGAAGACACCAGGAATTTAGGGTATAAAGGATTTGAAAAGATACTGCTGCTGCTTTCAGGAATGGCCTGTTTGAAAAACAACTCAGCTCCTGAGATTCAGGGAGCTTTTCTCAACAATCGATAAGATGGTCAAATCCAGGCTTGCTCTTATTAATGCCACAAGTCCCGGTTCATACTGCCGGAACGAGGTGCTCAATCTTCTCACCATCGGTGCTCTCTGCGAAGGGAAGTTCGATTATTCCTTTTTCGAGCTGCAGGACAATACCCTCCCCCAGGACTTTGCTCTATACGATATTTTCATCCTCACTTCCAGAGAAAAGAGAGTGCTGGAGCTGGCCATGAAAATCAGGGCACTGAAGTCAGGGCAATGCAGAATTGTTTTTTTTCATGAGTATTTCGATTATTTCAAGCAATACTTGGATGCCGGATTCGACTATATCATTTACAAAAATCGTTTTCAGAGTCTGCTGGACTGCCTGGAAAGCGACAAATACAGGCATGGACTGCTTTCATCCCAGTTGAAATATCTGGGAACTTTATCTGAATTTCCATACATTAAATACCCGGGACAGACTCTTTACCAGGAACCTGCTCTCAAAGACGTTGAGAATCCCGAAGGGCCGAAAACTGCGCTGACTTTTTATTCCCGTGGCTGTCCACATGAATGCACATTCTGTATCAATCCTTTTTTTTACGAAGGTACGGTAGATTTCCGCAATCCTGAAATGCTGATCAGTGAATTCAAATACTTCAGGACAATCGGAATCGACTGCTTTTCCTTTGAAGATGCAGACCTGCTGACAGATTTCAGGGAGTTGCAGAAACTGGCAGCATTGATTGAGAAAAATGGCCTGGAAATCAGATTCCGCTCTCATGCGCGAGCCGACAACATATCGGATCATGTGGCAGACCTGCTGCGCCGGATGGGGTGCAGGCGGCTGGACATCGGACTGGAAAGCGGGTCTGTTTCAATGCTTGCGAGGATCAGGAAAAACATTACTCCCGAGCAGGTATTGCGGGCAGTGGAGATCTGCCACTGCCACGGCATTGAACCCTTCGTGCTGGCGATTGCCGGGTTGCCAGGCGAGACAATGGAAGATTTATCAAAGACCGGGGAATTTCTCTCTCATCTCAGGCAAAATAATGTACGCTATGGATTAAGTTTCTACCGTCCAATGCCTGGATCAGAGCTTTTCAGTCAGACCGGGCAGCTGGAAGAAACTGATTTCGGGAGGCAGAATCCTGCTGTGATTTCCTATCTGCCCAAGGACCTGACTAGAGAAGCCCTGAGTGAATTTTACTTTCTGCATACAGGTATCAGACCGGAAACCGGAGCAGCGATCCCAAGAGGAAAATACCACCTTCAAGCTGGCGGGACTCTGGCAATCGAGATCAGAGATTACAGTTCCGGAAAATTCGAGCCGATTCCTCTGAATTACTGGTCTGGCGATCAGTGGTGCCGGACCGGCTGGGCGCATCTGGTCGGAAGATTCAAGGGCAGGATTGAGTACATTTTTTCCGCTGCAGCCTCTTCCCGCAAACTCTGTATCAGATTCAGAGCCAGCACGCAATCCGGGAATGCCGGGACAATGAAAGTATCTCTGAACGGAACTGAAAAGGAAGCCAGGCTGCCCAGCAAGTCTCAGCAGGGCGGTGAAATATCGGTGTTTTTCACCAGTCCCTGCCTGGACCGGGAGTGCCGCCTCTCATTCATCTGCGATGACGGCAATGGCCTGTCATTGTTCGGGGAGAGCCTGGACAAAAATGAGAAAAATTACTGGATAGAGGTTCTGGACCTGGGATAGACTCTTGCAAATAACAGACAGAATGACTTAGAATCCGGGATATGATCCGACTCTTTCTGGAACCTGTTTTATCCGGAAGCGATGTAATTGAGTTCAGCGAGGAATTCCACCATCTGAAGAATGTGCTGCGAGTCCAGCCGCAGGACAGGATCGAGATCATCGACAATGCCGGAAATTATTATCTTGCATCAGTGATGGAATTCGACCCAAGCCTGAAAATTGTGCGCTGCATTTTAATCAAGAGATCAAAAATTACAGACCAATCCGGTGTTACAATGGGAATTTCTCTCGTGAAGCGGGACTTTGAGTCTGTAATCGATAATCTTACCCAGTTGAATGTGGACCGGATCATCCCTTTTATTTCGGAGCGGACGATCATCCGCCCAGTCGCTGGGAAAAATCAAAAGCTCAGGGAACGCTGGCTCGGAATCGCGAAGGAAGCTGCGAAACAGTGCAGAGGAAAAAAGATCCCATCAATCTCCGAACCGATCCTGTTCACGGAACTGGTGAAATCGGCTGCAGACCAGAAACTGATTTTTTCGCTGGAAGCGAATTCCAGATGCTTAGCTGAAATGGAGATAAGGCATTCGGAAATTCTAGCGCTTGTGGGTCCTGAAGGAGATTTTACATGTGGAGAAATGGAACTGGCAGGAGCGAACGGTTTTATTCCGGTCAGGCTCTCAGGCAACATCCTGCGCACTTCCAACGCGGCCACTGTGATCGCTGCGCTTCTCCTCCAGCGGAAAGGCTCGCTCAGATGAAATTCCACCTGCATGCGTTCGGCTGCAAAGTCAACCAGTACGAGGGTGAACTGATCCGCGAAGAACTGAGCAGGCTTGGGTATCAGTCAACCGGATTCAGCGAAGCCGAGCTTCTGATCGTCAAATCCTGCGTCGTGACCTCCGAGTCCGAATGCAAAGTGGCGAGGCTTGTGAAATCCGCCCGGAACAGCGGCAAATCAGTCTGGCTCGTGGGATGCATTTCGGAAAATCTCAGGGCAAGGCTTTCCAATTACAGCGTGGAATATTTTGAGACTGCCGCTTTCAGAGACAAATTCGGAATCACTGCCAGCCGGATTTCAGGATTCGCATCCCATACCCGTGCTTTCGTCAAAATCCAGGATGGCTGCGATAGTTTCTGTGCCTATTGCATAGTACCAAAGCTCAGGCCTGCCCTGGAGAGTAAAGTAATGACTGAAGCAGTTTCAGAGGTCGAAAATCTGGTAAAAAACGGATTCCGTGAAATCGTGTTGACAGGAGTGCATCTGGGAAAATACGGATTCGATCTGGGGGAACCCCGATACCTTCCCGAACTGATCGACAGAATCTCAGGGATCGAAGACCTGCTGAGGCTGAGGCTTGGCTCGCTGCACCCCCAGGAGATAACTCCGGCATTGATCAAGGCGTTTTACGATCATAAGCTGATGCCTCATCTGCACATTTCCATGCAGTCAGGATCGGATCGAGTGTTGAAGCTGATGAACAGACGCTATACGGCTGCCGACATTCTGCGTGTTGTATCCGAATTGCAGAATGTTCCCGGCATGGAGATCACCGGAGACGTGATCGTCGGCTTTCCGGGAGAGACAGACAGGGACTTCAAGGAAACCATGGCAGTAGTTGAGGCGGGGGAATTCGCCTATCTGCATGTTTTCCCGTTTTCATTCCGCGAAGGGACTAAAGCCATGGATCTGAAGGAATCGGCTCTGTCCAGGCAGGTGATGGGGGAGCGGATCAGGCTGATCACCAGCTTGCGGGACACCCTGTTTGAATCGAGGAGGAGGCGCTATCTGGGCCGGTCCCTTCCGGTACTCGTCGAGGAATCCAAAAAAGGTCTGAACACTGGTTTTTCGGAAAATTATCTGAAAATATGCTTCTCCGGACAGGTCCGCCGCAATACGGTCGCGATGGTCTCTGTCAGTGAATTCAGAATGCCTGTCCTGTATGGCGAAATGAAATGAACTGCAACCGATTGTTGACTGTCATGCTGTTATTTGTTAATCTGTTGCCGACTGGAAAAAGGTAGCATGGCTCTAATGTTCTTCAAGTTTTTTTCGATGAAGAGAGTAAGATTTTCCGACAGTTTCTTCTTTGGAGGGTGAGATGGCTTGTCCTAAATGCGGCGATTACAAGGCAAGGGGGAAGAGATTTTGCGCCAGTTGCGGCAGCAGGGTAGACGGTCTCGAACCAGCCCAGCCTGATGCAGCTGCGAAAGGTGGAGGAGGGACCGGGCAGAAATCCGGAACAACTCCACAGGCACAGAAAGCAACCGAAAAAAGTGCAACTCCTCCTAAGCAGGCTGCCGCTTCCAAAACCGCTGCCCCATTATCTTCAGCAGCTCCCAAAACTCCTGCCAAACCCGGCATCCCCTCCAAGCCGGCCCAGGTTTCCAAGACTGGCACCACGCAGAAACCTGCAGTGAATGATAAAGCATCCCTTCCAGCTGATAAAAAAAGTTTACCGGATGAACTGGTTGATGAAGATCTGCTGGATGGATTAAAGCAGATGTCCCCTGATACAGACGAGCATAAAAAGAAGATTATTCAGAAAGAGCATTTGATTGGCAGTCTCCTGACTGAAATCGAAAAGAAGGATGAACCGAAAATTGAGGCTCCGGCAGGAGGAGCTGTGAGCAAATCAACGCAGAAAAAAAACACCTCAGACATCGGGATCGCTTATAAGAGCGCCATCATCCTGCCAGGAAAAACCAAGGAATATCTGTTTAAAAGCATCGATATCCTGAAAACCGAACCAGCCATTACCCTGATCTGGTCTTTTCTGTTTTTATTCATCGCAACCCTGTTTTTCTCAGTACTCTATCTTTCAGTCCACCTGATGTTCCCCCCGGCAGTGCTGTATTTCTCCACACTGCTGATGGCTCTGATCATCACTCCGGTCATGAGCGCCGGTTTTTATCAGTTCTGCCATCATGTCTCCCAGTTCAAGGATGCGGGATATCAGGACCTGCAGATGGGGCAGATTTACGGAAAGCCCCTGGTGCTGCTGGGTGTCGTCACTGGCATTCAGATCAGCGTAGGTACTATTCTGCTGGTGATTCCCGGGATAGTGCTTTTTGTGCATTACATTTTCACCACTCTGCTGGTGATTGACCGCAAACTCGAATATCAGGAGGCCACACTTTACAGTATCAAGCTGATCAGCAAAAACAGGGCCGGATTTGTCAAATTCGGGCTGTCGCTGTTTTCAATCAATTTACTTGGGGCTCTTCTTGCCGGGATCGGTTTGCTGGCCACGCTGCCGTTGAGTGCGGGAATGATCTACTTTGCCTATGACGACCTGTTTGGCTGCGAGTCACTGGATTTTGCCGAAGATAATCCGGAAATTCCTAGTGAAGAATGATTTTTTTCCGATTCTCACCCTGAAACTTTGAGGTGAATTCATTTTTCCAGCTTCCCTTGTCCGTGAAAACAACATGATCCAGGTTTTCCAGAAATGACGGTTTCTTAATGCCCTGGCCCTCTCTGACGAATATCAGCACTTTTTCCGGGCCGAGTTTTCCCAGAAAATAACCCAGCTGCACGAACATTTCCTGAAGCAGGGCTTCCGGAATCGGGAGCGAGAGTTTGAAGTCAGGATAGTTGCTTTCCCGGAAAGAGAGCAGAAAGATCGCCATTCTGAGGTCTGGAATAATCTGGTCCAGGTCGTGGAAACGCATTTTCCCCGGCACTGCAAGATGAAGTACGGGTGAAGCCGTCAATTTCTCTAAAAGTTCCTCCAGCTGTCCCCGCATTTCTTCGTCGTGGAACTGCCAGATGAAGAATTCATCCGCTTTAACCGAAAAATGTTCTGAGATTTCCCCTGAATTTTCGAAGAAAAAATTGAGTCTGCTCTCTTCGATTATATCTTTGAAGAAAGAAATAATCTTATCTCTGCCGGATGTCCAGGAAGTGCTGAGTTCCTGCGAGGAGGCGCCGATCGAAAGCGGGGAGAAATTGATGCTTTTCAATTTGTTCAGAAAGCGGGAATTATCGGGAGTTCGATCGAAAATTGATTCAGCTTCGTGCACGATCGTGTCCAGAGATTTATAATCCCGGATCTGGAGGTTTCCGGCTTTCTCGATCAGTACCTGCAGTTTATCTGTATCAATCATGGTTCCACCTGGGATGATTTTTAAACCCATCGACATTAGGAGAAGGAAGATATAGGTGTGAAAGCCTTTTTCCGGATTGAAATTTGAGTTTTAATGAAAGTTTAACAGTTGAAAAAAGACATCCATTATCATATCATCCTGAATATTTCTTCTGAGGTAATCCATGAATCGAATATTGAAAATGATGTTTCAGAATCCCAGGCTGCTGATTCGCAGGATCACGACCAGAACCGGTATGTGCTTCAGAACCCCCCCCGTCTCAGGAAGGCATTTAGGCCGTGTGAATGGAATTGCGTTTGAGTTTGATTTCGGGCTCAGGGACGGTATGATCGCGGAAATGTATCATGGCAGATATGAAATCGACATTCTGGTGGAATTGAAGCGGTTCCTGACCAGAGGACAGACTTTTGTGGACATCGGCGCCAACATCGGCTACATTTCCGCTTATGCCGCAGGTCTGGTGGGGAGCCACGGCTCTGTCCACGCATTCGAACCTGTACCGAAGTATTTCAACCGCCTGCAGAGACTGAAGGAATTGAATCCCAGTCCTGCATTTCAGCTCAATAATTTCGCGCTCGGCGACACCACTGGCAGGCAGACCATTTACGTGGCTAAGGGAAATATCGGTGCCAACAGCTTTGTTCCCGGTAAGGACGAGCTTGAATCCGAGGAAGTGGTGATGATCGACACCTTTGATAATTATGTAGCGGATCATCCTCTGCATGATGTGGGCATGATCAAGATCGACTGCGAAGGGTATGAATACAAGGTCCTGCTTGGAATGCAGAACTTCCTGTCATCCCTCACACGGAAACCGGTCATTCTGATCGAACTTTCCCCGCAGATTTACAAAATGCTCGGGCACAGCGCATATGATCTGATCCGGCTGATGCGGGCTCAGGGGTACAGAGTGTTTGACCTCAAAACAAACCGGATCCTTAAGAAAGAACTGATCGAACGGGCTCTGGAAATTAACGATGTGCTCAACTGCAGCTTCAGACCAATGCGAAGGGATTTATGAAATTTACCGGAATCGGCTTGGAAGGAGCACACCTGATCGAACCGGAACCGATCAGCGACAACCGGGGCTGGTTTGCCAGGGTTTTCTGCAGGAATGAATTCAAAGAGATCGGTTTCCAGAAGGAGATAGTTCAGATGAACCATACCTATACAAAAATGGCATCCGCTATCCGCGGCCTGCATTATCAGATCCCTCCCAGCAGCGAAATGAAGCTGGTCAGGTGCATCAGGGGAGCTGTTTACGATGTAATCGTCGATCTGCGGGCCGGATCCGACACCTTTCTGCACTTTGCAGGGGTAGAACTTTCTGCGGAGAACAGACTCATGCTGATTGTGCCTGAATATTTTGCTCACGGGTTTCAGACATTGACTGACGATTGCGAAATGTTGTATTGCCACACTGGTTTCTATTCCAGGGAGCATGAACGGGGTCTGCGCTTTGATGACCCGATTCTTGGCATCAGATGGCCCTTGGAAATCAGTGAGATTTCTGAGCGGGACAGGAATTTCGAGCTGCTCAAGCCTGATTACAGAGGGATAAAATGAACTGCCGCTACTGCAAAAAACCGTTGAATCACGTGCTGATCGACCTGGGAAATTCCCCGCCCTCCAATTCATTCCTTACCGAACTGCAGCTCAACGAACCTGAGACTTTTTACCCGCTGAAAATATTTGTTTGCGATAGCTGTTTTCTGGTACAGATCGATGAATTCAAGCGGCATGATGAGATTTTTTCCGCTGATTACGCATATTTTTCCTCTTATTCCCAGAGCTGGCTTATGCACTGCAGGAATTTTGCCGGCCTGATCAGGCGGCGCCTGTCCCTGGGACCCCAGTCGCTCGTTCTGGAAATCGCCTCCAATGACGGATATCTGCTGCAGTATTTCAAGGAAGACGGAATCCCGGTCCTGGGAATCGAGCCAGCCCGTAACACCGCCTTTGAAGCCATTCAGAAAGGGATACAGACCAGGGTGGAGTTTTTCACTGAAAAAGCTGCCTTCGAACTCTGCCGGGAAGGCCTGCAGGCCGACCTGCTGGTCGGCAACAATGTGCTGGCCCATGTGCCTGACATCAATGATTTTGTCTCAGGCATGAAACTTGTGCTTAAACCAGGAGGCACCATCACGATGGAATTCCCACATCTGATGAAACTGATCTCAGGGAACCAGTTCGATACAATCTATCATGAGCATTTTTCCTATCTCTCCCTGACCACAGTCAGCCGGATTTTCAGCTCCCACGGTTTGACGATTTTCGATGTGGACGAACTTCCCACCCACGGCGGCTCGCTGAGGATCTATGCCGCACATTCCGGGAACTGCCAGTTATCGAGCAGATACAATGACTTACTGAACAGGGAGGAAAAAGAGGGGATGTCGGATCCGGATTATTATCGAGGATTTCAAGCCCAGGCGGACTCTGTAAAAAATGAACTTTTATCGTTCCTGATCGATGCGAAAAAAAGCAGGAAGACGGTTGCTGCATACGGCGCTGCCGCCAAAGGGAACACACTGCTCAACTACTGCGGAATCAAACGGGATCTGATCTCTTATGTGGTGGATAAATCACCCCACAAAATCGGGAAGTTCCTGCCTGGAAGCCATATCCCTGTCATGTCTGAGGATGAAATCCGGAAAACAAAACCGGATCTGATCCTGATCCTGCCCTGGAATCTGTCTGATGAGATCATGTCTCAACTTGGATATATCGGGGAGTGGGAAGGAAAATTCGTGAAGCCGATCCCGAAACTGGAAGTATTGTAAGACGGAGGAGAGCCCATGAAGAAAATATTAGTGACAGGCGCAGCCGGTTTCATGGGAAATCATCTGATCACGGAGTTGTTGAGATTGGGGCATGTGGTGGTGGCTACGGACTGCGACCAGGCTCGCGCCGCCAAATCCGACTGGTGGGGCTGGGTCAGATATATCCAGTATCAGATCGTTGGAGAAGACGAGCGGGATCTTTTCAGATATTTCGGAAATCCAGATCTGGTGATTCACCTGGCCTGGCAAGGGTTGCCCAATTACAAAGAGCTTTTCCATTTTGAACGGAACCTTCCCCAGAGCTATTTTTTCCTGAAGAATCTTGTCGAGCACGGTCTTGAGAATGTTACGGCATTGGGGACCTGCCTGGAATACGGAATGCAGGAAGGATGCCTCTCTGAAAAGATGGATGTCAGGCCGGTCCTGCCATATGCACTGGCCAAGGATACTCTGCGCAGGTTCCTGGAGGAATTCGCAGTGAAAAAACCTTTTGCCCTGAAGTGGCTGCGTCCTTTTTACCTGCATGGCAAGGGGCAAAGTGAAAAATCGCTGTTTTCTCAACTCGATCTTGCATTGTCCAAAGGGGAAAAATCGTTTCCCATGTCCGGCGGGGAGCAGGTGCGGGACTATCTGCCCGTGGAACTGGCCGTCTGCTACATCGCCAGGGTGGCCCTCCAGGAGCTGGAATCCGGCATATTCAACATCTGCAGCGGCAAACCAGTGACTGTGCGTCAGATGGTGCTGGATTATCTTTCAAGGACCGGGAAGAGCATCGAGCTTGATCTGGGAGTGTATCCGTATCCTGACTATGAACCTTTGAAATTCTGGGGTGATAATTCAAAGCTGAAAAATTATTAGTGGTCACTCACTGGGAGTCAGTTTTTTAAATCAATTTTACCGGTTACGCCTCTGAATCCGTCCAGTACGCCCCGGAGCATTCCCTGCTTGACTTCCTTTGAGATTCTGTAAAAGAAGACTCTGATCATCATTTTTGCCGCAAAGACCGTGTAAATATAACTTTTTTCCAGGATTCCCAGATTGCGCTTCGCAAAAATGAACTTGTTGCGGATGCCGTAATAGGAAGAAAATTTTGTCGGCCCCTGATGATAGTTTTCGGCTGTGCCTCCTTTATGCCAGAGCCTGGCGTCAGTGTTCAGGATCAGGCCGAACCCGGCATTTCTGAGCCTGTAGTACAATTCCAGATCTTCCCAGAAATGATAATAAACAGGGGTTGGCCCGACTACGGAAAAGGATTTTTTCTGGAAGAACATGCTGCATCCTGTCAGAACGCTGACCAGGTATTCGTTGGGGAAAGACATTTCCGCCTTTCTTTTCAAGTCTGACAGATCAGTATAAAGCTGCCAGTCCGCAAATGTGAATTCTCCACCGACAGACATGATCCGCTCCGGGTATTCATACCAGTAAGCAATGGAGCCGATTACTCCGAAATCCGGGTTTCTGACCGCAGTTTCAACCAGTTTTCCCAGATAATCAGCTTCGATCACTACATCATTATTCAAAACCAGCAGATAATCGCCGTCGTTCTTTTTCAGGAAAAAGTCGAGCCCGGTCTTGAATCCGGCTGACCAGCCCTGGTTGATTTCATTTCTGATCAGCACAACCCGCTGCCCGCTGTCCTGCTGCCCCCGGCATTCTATAAAATCCAGCGGCTTTTCCGAGAGAGGGAAAATTTTATCTTTGTGAGGTGAGGAAGAAAGAAATCCGCAATCCAGGTGCCCTTTGAAGTACTCGAGGATTTTTTCATAGGAACCGTCGGTCGAGCCGTTTTCGACCAGGATTATCTGGTAATTCCGGTAAGACTGCTTCAGCGCTGATTCCAGGCATTCAACAGTATCCGGCAGGCCATTCCAGTTCAAGACAAGGATATAAGCTTTTTTCAGATCAGTCCTTTCTTAGGATAAAGGCTGCCAGATCACCTTTCTTTTCCAGATTCAGGCTTTCCGCCTGTATCCTGAAATCGAGAATCTGGGTCCTGGAGAAAATAGATTTGGCTGGATTTTCACTGTAAGAGTTTTCCGCTCGCAGCGGGATGTTTTTTTCATACTGCTCTATCCCCAGAGAGAAAAATCACTGGAGTCATAATTGATTTCCCTGATCCTGAAACCGGCTTTCCCTGAAATCAGTGCCAGGCTTTTTGCAGTATGCAGGAAGAGATGCCTGGGAGCATCCAGGTTGACCCAGTTTTTCCCATACCTTTGATAACAGTAAGAATCTGCCACAGGAATCCGGACAAGACAGGCTCCGCCGCTTTTCAAAAGTCGCTGGCACGCTGTGAGAGTCGCGAGCTGGTCCGGGATATGCTCGAGGGAGTGATGAAGCATCACAAGATCAAACTGGTCCTGCAGATCATGGACTGTTTTTTTGAGGATTCTGAGGCCGCTTTTATATCGGATGTCGGATTTCAAATAAGGGTCAATTCCAAGCAGGTTTTTGAATCCGATGGCAGAAAGCCTTGAAAGATAAGCGCCTGTCCCGCATCCCACGTCCAGGATCGATGAATCGACAGTGATTCCGGTCCTGAACAGAAGCTGCAGATCCTGGCTTTTAAAGATTGCAAACAGGGGGGACCTCAAAACCGGGGTACTTCTGCAGATCAATGATTCCCGAAAAAATTTCAGGTTGTTCCTGATAGATCTGCAGAAACTCCTGAAACCGGGTTCTTCATTCCCGGCTATCCGGTTATAGCTGTAATAATTATCTGGATAATATCTGGACAGGTCGTCAGGCACTGCCGCAATCTGGACACAGCCGCATGATCCGCACTCGAAATAATCGAATTCCTCGGGAAAGCCAAACATCATCTCTTTTACTCTGAAGAGCCGGTTCCGGGAAAAACCGCAGATCGCGCAAATCATGAGAAAATTATATGCGTGTCTCAGGCTTGAATCAAGCAACAGCCTCATAAATATCGGCAGGCTGCTGTTGACTTTGCTTTTGGGAGCCCATATATTGAGACAATACATAGCTGAAAAATATTTGGAGACAGCATGCTCTCCGTGGTGATGCTCACGAAAAATTGCGAAGAAACGGTCAAGAAGGCTGTATTCTCAGCCTATGAAATCGCCGATGAGTTTGTGATTGTAGACGATTTCAGTTCAGACGGTACGCTCAATCAGCTGGACGATCTTCCCAAGGCTAAAACCTTTCGCAGAAAAATGGTCGATTTCTCGGAACAGAGGAATTTCGGCATTGATCAATGTTCAGGAGACTGGATCCTGATGCTGGATTCCGATGAATATCTGTCCGAAAAACTGGTGAAAAGCATCAGGAGCACTCTGGACAGGCCTGAACATGAGGCTTATGATTTCAAACGGAAGCATCTGTTCCTGGGCGAGATAATTCTATATTGCGATTACAACACTTACACTTCAATGCCCCGCCTGTTCAGGCGAGGCAGCGGCCGTTTCCACAAACCAGTGCATGAATCTCTTGATTATGCCGGATCAGTAGGGCGGTTATCCGGCTGGTGCTATCATGATAATGCGCGTGACCTCTACCAGTTTACGCTAAAAACAATCCGGTATGCGGCGATTGAGGGTGAGAAGCTCAGCCAGGATGGATTTTCCAGGAGAATCACCCCTTTCTTTGTGATCCATAGAATGTTGAAATCATTTGCCAAGCGCTATTTTCAGAAGTTTGGATACAGGGACGGGATCCGCGGTTTTTACCTCTGCCTGCTGGAATCTTTCCATACCGGGCTGATTTACGCTTTCTACCTGGACAAGTCCCGAAAAGAGGGTGGGACATGAAGATCGCAGTGCTGTCCAACCTCGTGGATATCCGCGAAATCAGGATTTTTGCGGAAGCTTTTAAAAAGCATGAATTTTTTTGGATCACAGACAAATATTATTTCGAAGGCAGGGAAGGAAATCTCTGTTGCGTAAACTGCTGTTACCCGAATCAGGAGAGGAAAAACAGGAACTTTTTCCGCAAGGCTCTGTATGAAGTCTGGAAGCTGGCTACGCCGATCAGACCTGAATTTTTTATCGGGAGGTCGGCCGAATATCCCTGCTTTGACGACGGCTTTCTCGCTGAGATGGACCTTTGCATCCCACTGGGCGACCTTGAAGCTTATTGCGTGCTGAAGCTCAGGAAAGAGCATCACTACAGATATAAGACTATCTTCCGCGACGCTGAGACCATTCCCTTCCTTTATCAGGGCAAGTCTGACATGCGCCATGTCTGGAAAGCCATCAACAGGGAGACTAATCTTTTCCTGCCCTGGACAAACAGGATCAGAAACAAGGAAATCATCGAAGGAGTTGATCCTGGTCGGTCGGTTGTGCTGTATGACGGCATTTATACTGATAATTTCCGGAAAAAGCCCAAGGACATGAACCTGGTCGGAGAGCTTGGACTTTCCGGAGAAACTGTTTTGATGACAGTGGGAAAGATTGAAGAGAATAAAGGTCTGGATTTCCTGCTCGAAGCTGACGGGATCATGAAAAAGAAAGGTTTCAGCTTTGTCCATTACTATCTGGGAAACGGCAAGCTGTTTGACAGTTATCTCGAACAGGCCCGGAAAATGGGACTTGATAAATGTTCCAGGTTCACCGGTTTCATACCCAACAAGGATTTGTGCAGATACCTGAATCTGGCAGATGTGTTTATCCACGGCAGCATTTCCTTGAAAAGCTGGGAAGAGCAGTTCGGGATCGCACTGGTGGAAGCCATGAGCTGTGAGCTTCCGATCGTCACTACTTACTGCGGCTCGATCCCGGAAGTGGTCGGGGACGCAGCGGTGCTTGTGCATGAGCGCAGTGCCGCGGAAATCTGCGGTGCGGTGCTGAATCTGGTCGCCCATCCCGGATCTGCCGCCAGGCTCGGAAAAATGGCCCGCGAGCGTGCAGTGCGCCTCTTCGACACCAGCGTGATTTCCGCGAGATTTTTAGAGATAATTGAGAATCTCTGCCGGGAGTAGGGAACAGTCGCGACCGTTCCCTACGAAAGCAGTTCATCCACAGCCTTCAGCACACTCTCTACCCTGATATTCTTTACGCAGGCACAATTGCCGCATTCTCTGCAGAGCAGATTGCAGTCAACTGATTCAAGAAGATTACGGGATTTTTTGCTCCAGGCCAGAAAAGCCTTGCCTGTTCTTGCGCCTCCACCGATGGAGATGACAGGCAGATCGAAAAATGAGGCGATGTGCACCAGGCCTGTGTCGTTGGAGATCAGCAGGTCGCATTTTTTCAGGAGGGCTGTGTTGAGAAGAATCGGGAAATCGTTTCCGATGGCATACAGATCAGCAGGGAATCTGCTTTTAAAAACCGAAAATTTATCGGCCTCTCCCGGACCGCCGAAAAAGATCAGAGAAGCCTTTTTTTCCTTCTTGAGATTTTCAGCAAGAGCGAGAAAATTCTCCAGCGGCCAGTTTTTGGCTTCGCCTGAAGATCCGGTGTTGATGCCGATCAGAGGCTTATTCAGTCCGGAAATCAGGATAGCGGCACTTTTTTCGATTTCTCCAAGGGACACTACCGGTTTTTTCCGCTCGTATTTCAAGCCCAGGCAGTCCAGAAAATAGAAAAAACAGTCCAGTCCATGGACTTCCCCTGCCTGGAATTTCCTGAAAAAGATCGGGTCGGCCTTAAGGTCCGGGACCGGGTGGGTCAGGAAATATTTGAGAAAAGAGTATTCATATCCGCCGACACGGATTTCAGCTCCGGACAGATACAGCATCAGGACATAGCGCTTGCCTGGATGAAGGGTGAATCCGATCTCATAATTCTGCCGGCGCAACCTTCTGAGGAGCCTGAACTGGGCTGAAAAGGAACTGTGCTTTCCTTTGCGGTCATAAATATAGACATGGCTGAACAGGTCGACAGTCCTGATAAACGGCAGAAATCTGGCGTCAGAGCGCACCAGGATGTCGAATTTCGTGTTGTATTGCTGATGCAGGGTTTCGAACATCGGCAGGGACAGGAAAAAATCTCCGATTCCTGCGTAGGCCGCGATCACCAGGATTTTCTTGTTTCCCATGACACGAATTGTATCTCAGAAACAAGATTTTATCCACTCTCTGAATTGATGAAATTGCAGGATTTATGATAAAATCTGGATTGAGCGACAAATAACCTGCGGGTGAATGCAGGAGATATATCATTCTCACTTGTCTGGGAGGACTGATGGATTTTTTCCGCGACAGGAAAGTACTGATCACCGGCAACACCGGGTTCAAGGGTTCCTGGCTTACAGCCTGGCTGGTCCGGGCTGGTGCAAAAGTATATGGAGTATCTAAAGATGTGCCCAGTTCTCCCTCAATGTTCGAGACACTGAACCTGGAGCGCCGGATCATCCATTATGTTGCAGATATCAGGGATCTGAGAATCCTCAGGAAAATCATCTCCGACATCCAGCCGGAATTCGTCTTCCATCTGGCGGCGCAGGCCATTGTTTCCAAAGGGTATGCCGATCCGATTGAAACTTTCTCCTCAAACATCATGGGAACCGCCAATCTGCTGGAATCCTTGAGAGAACTGGCTTATCCCTGCGCTGCAGTAATCGTCTCCAGCGATAAATGCTATGAAAACAAGGACTGGGACTTTGGCTATCGGGAAAACGACAGGCTCGGGGGAAGAGATGTTTACAGCGCTTCCAAAGGGGCCGCTGAAATCGTGTTTTCATCATATTCCCGTTCTTTTTTCGGGAATCTGCCTGTCAAGATAGCTTCGGTCAGAGCCGGAAACGTGATCGGAGGCGGCGACTGGGCCCCTGACAGGCTTGTGCCGGACTGTGTCAGAGCCTGGAGCAAGGGGGAACCCGTGCTGATCCGCAATCCCCAGTCAGTCAGGCCCTGGCAGCATGTGCTTGAGCCGCTGCGAGGGTACCTGCTGCTTGCTGAGGCTTTGTTTACAGGAAAAGTTCCAAGCGGCGAAAGTTTCAACTTCGGTCCTCAGGCATCCGGGAACCTCATCGTGGAAACACTTGTGAGAAAAATGAGTGAGATCTGGGGCTTTGACAAGCCGGAAAACGCTTATCGCGCTTCTGGCGGTTCGTTTCAGGAAGCGAATATTCTAAGGCTGAATTGCGACAAGGCCTTTTTCCGGCTCGGCTGGCATCCATTGCTCTTGCAGGAACGGATGATCAGCAATACTTGCGACTGGTATAAGGCGTTTTATCTGAAAAAAACCGATCTTGCGGCTCTCACTGACGCACAGATCGATGATTATCAGACTTTACAGGGAATTAAGTAGTTTGAAAATCGGCTTCTATTCTGAACTTCTGGAAGGGCTGGAATTCCGGACTGGGGGTGCCGAGACCCAGATCTATAAAACTGCTCAGCACTTGAGGAAACTTGGCTGTGAGGTGCGGTACCTCAACCATCCGGCTGAATCCAAAGAATGCGACCTGATACACCTTTTCCGATTTTCGGATGAGGTAATCTCTTTTTTTAACGCACTTCCGGCGAATCGGCCTCCAGTCGTCCTTTCCACTGTTTTCTGGTACCAGGAGATTCCGCTGCGGCACCTTGCCCAGGATTTGATCGATTTCCTTTCGCTCGGTTTTAAAAGAGCTTTCCGCAGGTTCAGGGGAGGCAGCACCAGCCTGAAAAACTACCAGGCGATCAGAGACGTCCTCTCCCGGGTGGATCTGCTGCTGCCGAATTCCAGAGCGGAAATCTCCAATCTCGAGCGGTTTTTCGGGAAAACCGCTGAAGCTGTGGTGATCCCGAACGCCGTCGACTCGGATCTGGTTGAGACCACAGGAGATGAATCCCCTCCAGGGATTGACTTCGAGGATTTCGTTCTCTCTGTCGGCAGGATCGATGACCGCAAGAACAGGTTGAATCTGGTCCGGGCCGCCAACCTTCTCGACCTGCCGCTAGTGATCATCGGCTCTGTTTCAGGGAAAAAGCGTTACCGGAAGCTTTATGCGAAAATCATGCTTGAGAAGGGCCGGAACGCTGAAATATTATCGGCGATGCCGCAGCGGGAACTTTGCAAGTTTTATCGCAGGGCCAGGGTACATGCCCTGCCCAGCTGGTTCGAAACTCCAGGACTCGCCTCGCTGGAGGCAGCCCTGTTCGGCTGCAGGCTCGTGGTGACCGAAGGTGGGTGCACCAGGGAATATTTCGGGGATCAAGCCTTTTACTGCGATCCGGGAAATGTCGACAGCATTGCGGAGGCTTTAAGAGGGGCCTGGAAAGCCCAGCCTAACAGCCGTCTGAAAGAGAGAGTCAGCAAAGAATTCACCTGGGAGAAAACAGCCAGGAAAACTCTTTCAGCCTATGAAAAAGTTCTGGGAATCGGAAGCTGAGGGCTTTTGAGATGAAAAAAGCTTTCTTTTTTGACCGTGACGGGACCTTGATAGTTGAACGGAACTACCTGCACGATCCGGCTGCAGTTGCATTGTTACCCGGTGTTCCGGAAGTCCTGAAAAAACTGAAAGAAATGGGATTTCTCCTGCTCGTTGTGACAAACCAGGCCGGGATCGCCAAAGGGATGTACAACCTGGCCGCTGCCCAGGCCGTAAACGAAGAACTGAATCGGAAATCAGGCGGACTGATCGACGATTTTCTGATCTGCCCGCATCATCCGGATTACAGCGGACCCTGCAGCTGCCGGAAGCCTGAACCTGGTATGATCTTTGAGGCCCGGGACAGATACGTACTGGACCTTGAATCATCATTCCTCGTGGGCGACAAGCACTCTGACGTCCTTTGCGGACTCAACGCCGGGTTGAAGAAGAGCTTTCTGGTGCTGACAGGTTACGGGGAGAGTGAGCAGGGCAAGGTGGCTGGACTGGACTGCTGCGTAGTGGAATCGCTTGAGAATCTGCTTGACTGGATCTGAACAGAGATTTATGGTGCAATGCAAAGTGATCTTTCCCACGAAAAGTTGACAATTTGTTAATGCTGAATAAATAATGAAGGATAAGTTGATTTTCGCTGATCAGGAGAAAAAATGCACGAAGAACTGATACTGAACTCTGTCTATCTTTCCACTGTGATGGTCTGCGGGGTTGCGCTTTTCCTCTCGCTCGGGAAGTCTGAACCAGAACGCTGGACCGAACTTGTCTCATATTACAACAATCTCTTTTTCGGGCTGGGACTCGCGATTTTCATCGGATCCCTGTTTGTGCTGGATTTTTCCCTGCAGACCATTCTGATCCTGATTTCCAGCGGGATGATACTCTTCATGTTTTATTCAAACGGGTTCGTTTATCTTGCAGAGCGCTATTTCGGAAGGACGGATTTCAGATTGTATTCCTGCTATTTCGTTTTTCAGGTATTACTCATCCTGTATTTTGAAATGATGCGCGGTACCTATACTCTGCCTGCACTGAAGCAGTATTTTTTCGGATGAATCAAGTGAATAAAATCATCTACACCTGCCAGAGCTGCGGTTTTCAGAGCCCAAAGTGGCTGGGCAAATGTCCGGACTGCGGCAAGTGGAATTCTCTTACCGAAGAGAAGACCGAAAATCACAAAACTGCCGGGCATCAATCCGCTGCAGTGCTGTCACTTGAAAAAATCGAAAGCATCAGCCATCAGCGGATTTCTACCGGCTGCGGAGAATTCGACCGCGTCCTTGGCGGAGGGATAGTACCTGCATCAGTGATACTGGTTGGGGGTGAGCCGGGCATCGGCAAGTCCACTCTGCTTCTGCAGATGTCTGCATTGCTTTCTGCTAAAGCCAAGGTGATGTACGTCCTGGGCGAAGAATCGCCGCAGCAGCTGAAAATGAGGGCTGAGCGCCTGGGAATTTCCGGGGCCGGCAGCCTGCTGCTCTTTCCTGAAACCACGGTGGAATTCATACTGGATGCCATTAAAAACAACTCGCCGGCCGTAGTGGTGATTGATTCCATCCAGACCATGAATACCGCTTCCTGCGAATCCGCTCCAGGGACTGTCTCTCAAATCAGGGAATGCACTCAGAAGCTGGTGGCGCATGCCAAGGAATCCGGAACCAGCCTGATCATCGTGGGACATGTCACCAAGGAGGGCACCATTGCAGGCCCGAAGATTCTGGAGCACATGGTGGATACAGTGATCTATTTCGAAGGCGAACGGAAGTTCAATTTCCGGATCCTGCGCACTGTAAAAAACCGTTTCGGCTCCACCAATGAAATCGGGATTTTCCAGATGACCGGGCAGGGACTTTCAGAAGTCTTAAACCCTGCTGAACTGTTCCTGTCTGACAGGTCTGCTTCCAGGGCCGGAATACAGGTGACGACATCAATGGAAGGCACCAGACCGATGCTTTGCGAGATCGAGAGTCTTACTAATTACAGTTCATTCGGTAATGGACGGAGGCTTGCACAGGGTATCGAAGTCACCAGGATTTTTTCCATTATCGCGGTGATCGAAAAGTATCTCGGAATAAAAACAGCGGAATACGACGTATACGTCAATGTCGTGGGCGGGCTTAAAGTTTTTGATCCTGCTTCAGATCTCGCAGTAGCGCTTGCAGTTTATTCGTCTTTCAGGAACAAACCCCCGCGTTGCCTGTTCAGTCTGGGAGAATTGAGCCTGACTTCTGAGATCAGGATAGTACCCTTCATGAATGAACGGATCAGGGAAGGAGCGAAACTCGGCTATCAAAAAATGATCCTCCCCAAAGGCAAGGAAAAAATCACCGAATCCTTTGAAGGTGTGGAAATAATTGAAGTCTGTTCTCTGGAAGAAGCGGTAGAAGCAGGATTTTGAATTCGAGACTTCAGTAAAAAGTTTTCCCGATTTTCGAAAAAACATTTTGCGGATTGTTTAGCATAATTTTTTATGCAATATGTACCGATGAGTATTATATACGATTCTTCAGGCAGAATGTCTGAACAATTCCTGAGTTTGACGGCAATACTTGATACCGTCTCAGATACTCAACTCAGTTCAGAAAAAAAGCTGCCGAAGGCAAGGGGATAAGATGGAACTGCTTTTACTGGTCATGCTCTGCATTTTTCTCCCGCTGATCGTATCTTTCGTCGGGGTGGAACTTTTTTTCAAGGCCATTGATGCCCTGAAACCGGTATTCAAACACATCTGATTGTTGAGTCGGCAAATTTCTTGCAACATCCGAGGGTAAAGACGCGCCATGGCGCGTCTCTACTTCAATGCTCATTCTTTACTTAATTTGACAAAATAAAGCCTGATTAATTATCATTAGCGGGTCTGTCTGAAGGGTAAACCATTTTGTATTTGAAAAAGTTGGGGGATAGATGAAAAGTGCTGAACAAGAAAAGATTATCAAGGGTTTAGAAAGTCCGTCCCTGCTGGATAAACTCGAAGCCTTGGAATTAATTCGCAAGAACAGGCTGCTGGACTATTTCGAAGACATTAAAAGGCTGCTCCCAACCCTCAACCAGCAGGTTGTAGTCAGGGTGGTGGAGATTTTTCTGGAACTGAAAGACACCAGAATCATACCGGTTCTGGAGCAGCTTCTCCGGGAGAATAACAAAGAAATCCGGATCATAGCCACGAGGGCTCTGGGAGAATTCAGGAACAAGGGCAGCGTCGAATGCATGCTGCCGATGCTCAGAGACCAGAACAGCGATGTACGCAAAACTGCAATCGATGCCCTGAAGAACATTGGCGACGAACGGGCTCTGGAACCATTGCTGCAGATCATGTCGGATGAGAACCGGGAAGTCAGAGGCCAGGTGCTGGAAGCTCTGGAAGTCTTCCATGACAAGCGCTCAATCGATGCATTGATCGCCGCCTTGAATGATCCGGCCCCGCAGCTTCGGAGCAAGGCTCTGGAAATGCTCTTTCAGCTCGGAGACGAGCGGGCGATTCCGGCGATCCTGGAATCCCTCAAGGACCAGAACGGTAAAGTGCGTTCTCTGGCAGCCCGTGCCTTGGGTAGAGTTGGCAATTCCTCAGCTGTCGACGCTCTGATCCGAGCTATGGAGGACTCCAACCCTGATGTGCGGAAAAACTGCGTCTGGGCGATGGGTGAACTGTCAGACGAAAAGTCTGCCCCCAACCTGGTCAAAGCCCTTGCAGACCACCAGTGGGAAGTCAGGAGGAATGCAGCCCGGGCATTGGAACGGCTCGGCCTGGAAACCACACAGGAAGCACTGATCAACGCATTCAACGATACCCATCGGGAAGTGAAGAAGGAAATCCTGAGCGCCCTGATCAAAATCGGGGACGAGAAGAGCAAGGGCATCTTCATTTCTGCCCTGGAAAGCGATGACCTGGAGCTGAAAAAAGTCGCACTCCAGGCTCTCCGGAATTTTCCCTGCGAAGAAATCTATCGGCTGCTCCTGAATACAATGTCATCACCTTCACCTTTCATCAGGGTGGAAACTATCAACACGATCAAATTCATGGGGTATAAGGAAGCAGTACCTGAATTGATGAAATATCTGTCTGATCCGCAGGAAGAAGTAAGGGTGGCGGTTGTGGAAGCCCTGGCCGGGATAGGCAGCAGCGAAGCCACCGAAGCTCTCATCGGAGCACTCAAGGACAAATCCCAGCTCGTGCGCGAGAAAGCCTCCTCGATTCTGGAAAACATGGGGCTGGACAGTTTCCGCAGTTATTTCGAGCTGGGGCTCTCTTTCTACGAACAGGGAAAGACCGGCGAAGCAACCCGCGAGTGGCTGAAAGCCCTTGAATATGAACCCTTCAATGAAAGGCTGCATTTCTATCTCGCCAAGGCTTATTTTGAGCAGAAAGACCTGGAAAAAGCCTTTCTGGAATTCAAGAAAGTGGCTGAACTCAATCCCTACCAGAATGAGATTTATTATTACCTCGGAAAGATTTCCCGTGAGAGGGGTTTGATCGAGGAAACGATCTATTACCTGGAAAAGGCCGTCTCGCTCGATACCGGGAGCAGGCATCTGAATCTGCTCTCTGAACTGGCTGAGGTCTGCTTTCAGAACGGAAAGCCTCAGCAGGCGGAACAGTACCTTAAGAAAATCCTGGAAATCGAAGAAAATGCGGATGCCTATTATTTTCTGGCAATGCTTTCCGGCAGTCAGAAAGATTACCGCAAGGCCGGACGTTTCATCGAAAAATGCCTGACCCTCAAGCCTGACGATTATAATCCGCTGCTTCTCAAAGGGAAGCTGCTGCTTGAGGAACACGACCTGGAAGGAGGCTACGCCTGTTTCAGGGACGTGCTGGCTAAGGCTCCGGAATGCCTGGAAGCCTTGAGGAATCTTGGCAGCATCAGCCTCAAACTTTCCAAATGGCAGGACGCCTGCGAATACCTGGAAAGGATCGAGGAAAAGGACCGGGACGCAGAGATTTATGCCTGTCTTGGTGAAGCGAACCTGAACGCAGGCAGGCTGGAACTGGCCACCGAATATCTCGGGAAAGCACTGAGCATACAGAGGGAAAATGAGAAATTCCATCTGATGCTGGCTGAAGCCTTTTTCAGGAACAGCAATTTTGACGACGGGATTTCCATTTTGAAGAAACTTCTGGAGATCAAGCCTGAAAGCGTTGATGCTTACCTGTGCATGTGCAGCGCGTACAGGAAGCGGAAACTGTTCGACGAGGCTTTGAAACTTTACGACCGTGCGCTGAAGATTTCTCCATCCGACCGTGAGGTGTATTCCCGGAAAGCCGACTGCCTGATTGAGATGAACAACTACCTGCTGGCGGTCGATTTCCTGGAAGGCCTGCCCTCCGGTCTGAAAAGCCCTGAGCTGAAGCTCAAACTGGTCCGGGCATATTTCGAGCTGGGCCGGGTCGTCGATGCTGAGCGCATCATCAGGGAAATCCCTGAAGAGCGAAAAGTCCCGGGTTATCATTACCTGCTGGGAAAGATACTCAGGCTGCGCGGCAAGCTTTCTCATGCGATAGTAGCGTTCAAAACGGCAATTTCTCAAACTCCGAGCGATTTCGGCGCTTACCTGGAACTGGGGCAGGCATATCTTGCCAACGGCGAAGTGACTGAAGCCAACCTGCTCTTCAAGTCCATTCTGGACAATGAACCCGAAAACTTCCAGGCGCTGCTGGGGCTGGCCATGGTCTACAAGGAACAGAAAATGCTCAATGACGCCAAGGAACTTCTGCAGAAAGCCCTGCTTCATCAGCCGAAGTTTTTTGACGCTTACTTTTACCTGGGAAAAATACTCAAGGAACAGGGTCTGTTTGAAGAGGCTCTGAACGAGTTCCACAGGGCTGTCGAGATCGACTTTTCCTCATATCAGGCCTATTTTGAAATTGGCGAGGTCTATCAGAAACTTGGCAAAGAGCAGGATGCCCTGCTGGCCATGGAAAAAGTGATGGAACTGAATCCCAGCTTCAAGCAGGCTTTCCTGCAGGCAGGCAGGATTTATTATCACAAACAGGATTTCGTCCAGGCCGAAGCGAACTTCAGGCAATATTTGAAATTCGAGCCCGAAAACGCTGAAGTCCGTGAATTTCTCGGGAGAATCTATCTGACCAGGAAGGAATTCGGCCAGGTGATTGAGCTCCTGCGGCCGCTCTGGCCCGGGAATTATTCCGCAGGCATGGTACTGGCCGATGCATACTGGAAAAAGGGGAGCCATGCCAAGGCTGAGGAGATTCTACGGGAAATCTGTAAAGACAAGCGCGAAAGCCAGGCTTACCTGATGCTCGGCGGAGTGCTGGCCTGTCAGGAAAAACACGATCTGGCCAGAAAGTCCCTGGATAAGGCGGTGGAGCTTGCTCCGGAGAAACTCGCGGTACTGCTCGATGCAGCCAGGATTCTGATCGATCAGAAGCGTCACGGGGATGCGGTTTCCTTCCTGCAGAAAGCCGAGAAGCTGGACCGGGTTTCAGAAGATGTCGGTTATCTGCTGACAGTCTGCTACCTTGAAACCGGGAATTACGAAAAAGCGGCGGAAAAAGTGGAATTTTTGAGGGAAACCCCTGACCCCAACCCTGAATATATCCTGCTCTCAGGCAAGATCAATTTCAATCTGAAAAAACATGTGCTGGCGCAGAAGGATTTCGAGGAATATCTGAGCCATCATCCGTCCAGCGAGGATCCCTGGCTGTTCATGAGCCGGATCTATTTCGAGCAGGGACATTATCACCTGGCAGAAGAAGCCGTGAAAAAGCTCCTGATGCTCAACCCGTATCATGAGAGCGCGCGTTACAATCTGGCCCGGATTTATCAGCTGGCCGGCAAACGGGAAGAAGCCAGGAAGATCCTGGAGGAACTGATCGAGAATCTGCCTAACTATCTGGACTCATACATCGAACTCGGCCGGATGCTCAGGGAAGACAAAAGGGCCGGTGATGCCATTTCCATCCTGGAAAAGGCCAGGCATAAGGATCCGGAAAATCTTACCCTCCTCTCCGAACTGGCAGCCGCGTATTTCGACAGGAAGCTCAAGCGGGAAGCCGAGAAGATCCTGGAAAAAGTGATCCCGCTCAAACCTGACAATTTTCTCCCTTATCAGCTTCTGGCCATGATTTACCGGGAGGACGGCAAGCTGGACAAGGCGGCATTCCTGCTGGAACGTGCCATCTTCTTATCCCCGGTGCAGATGGACTTGCGGATGATGCTTTCACAAATCATGGAAGAGCAGAACAATCTTACCGGTGCGGTCAAAGCGCTGGAAAATTTTCCCGGCGACAAGCCCCCTGAGATGTTCGAAAAACTTGCCAGGCTGTATCTTGCGGGCAACGAACGGGAAAAAGCGCTCCTTTGTTTTGAAAAGTGCAAGAATAATCTGGAGATCGGGAAAATTCATCTCGAGAACGGAGAATACGATCAGGCCCTTGTTGATTTCAAAGCTGTGCTGGTTCAATCTCCTGATGCAGGCTCCGAATATTACCTCTCGCTGCTGAATTACAAGCAGGGAAATTTCGAGCAGGCCTCCGAATGGCTCGGAAAGGCAGGGGGAGCCGGAGAGCAGCGGATCGAGGAACTGGGAGGACTGATCGCCAGAGCAAGGGGAGACCTGGAAACATCCGTGGAACTTTTCCGCAAGCTGATGGTAAATACCGGGGAAGCGCGTTACGGCCTGCTGCTTGCGCAGAGCTATTTCGCCAAGTGCGATTACGCCAATTCCATCCTGGAACTGGAACGTTTCATGAAGATCTGCCCGCAGGACTGTGAAGGCCGCAAGCTGCTTGCCAGAGCCTATCTGCTTAGTGAAAACACCCATCAGGCCCTTAAAACCCTGGAACCTGTTCCGGCCCGTGATAAGGACGCCGAACTTCTGTCCATCGAAGCGGAAATTTTCATCGCTATGAACGAAAATGAGAAAGCCAAGGAATCCTTGCGCAGAGCTTTGAATTTCAATACCGACGACGTCGGGGTAAGGAGCAGGCTGGCACAGGTCTATTTCAAGATGGGACGATATGCAGAAGCTGTCCATGAATATCGCGCTGTCGTGGAGAGGAAGGAAACCCCTGAAATTCTTATGAATCTCGGGGAAGCCCACTACTACAACGGTGATTTCGAGGACGCGCTGTTCAAATTCCAGAAACTGAAAGAACTGCTTCCCGCTGAACCCAGAGTCAGGATCTATCTTGCCAGACTCTACCGGGAAAAGGAGCGTTTCAGCGAAGCTGAGATCGAGCTTCAGGAATTGCGGCAGATGGAGAAGGAAAGCACTCCGACTGTGGATTACGAACTCGGGCTGATCTCCTTCAAACTTGGCGATCTGAATAAAGCCGCCGACCTCTTCCGCAAGGTTTACTCTTTAAACAATGCTTTTGAACAGGTGAATCTGTATCTGGCAAAGCTCAGATTGAAAGAGGACCAGATCGATGATGCCATTCCATTTCTGGACGAGCAGTCACGCCTGACTCCTGACGACAGGGAAACCAACCTGCTGCTGGCGAAATGCTATTTCGAAAAGAAAAAATACGATTCCGCCCAGTCGCTCTTCAAGCGTCTGATCGAGCGCTGGCCGGAAACGGCCGAAGCTTATTACTGGCTGGCCCGCATTTACTGGCAGCAGAACATGCTGGACGCGGCCACCAGGAACATGGAGCGGGCTATCCAGTACAATCCGAGATTCAAGCCTGCCATGCACGACATCGGGAAGATCCTGATCGAGCGCGACAGGATCGACGAAGCCATTTCCTACCTGGAGAAAGCCACTTATCTCGACGAGGCTTCTTACGACCTGCGGATCACTCTGGGAACTGCTTATGAGAAAGCCCACATGCTGAACGAGGCCATCGCGCAGTATGAAAAAGCCCGCAATCTGTCGATCGGCGAGCCTGAAGCGTATTACCTCTCAGGTTATGTATATCAGAAGCTCGGCAAGCCGGATAAGGCGTATCAGAATTTGTTGAAAGTGATCGAGATGACCGGAGGTTACAAGGACACCCGCTACAGGCTGGCACTGCTTGAAAAGGGCATGGGTAAAACTTCGGAAGCCAAGGAAAACCTGGAGAAATATCTTGAAAAGAACGGGGAAGATATCAACGCCTTCTTCGAGCTGGGGACAATCTATTACCAGGAACACGATTTCAACCTGGCGCTCAAGCATCTGGAACAGGTAGTTCTGAATGACCCCAACCGGGCCGAAGCATATTATTATCTGGGCATGATTTATCTGGAGCGGAAGCTTCTTGAGGACAGCATCCGCCTTTTCCAGAAAGCGATCGAAGTCAGCCCCAATTTTGTGGAAGCCTATTTCGAAATGGGCAGAATCCACCGCAGCAGGGGTGACCTCAAGGCCGCCCTGCCTTGTCTCGAGCGGGCTGTCCACCTGCGCATGAATAATCAGGAATTCCTGCGGGAAATGGGAGAGGTTTATCTCTCGATGAAACGCTTCAAGGAAGCGGAAGAACTCTACCAGAAACTCCTCTATCTCGACCCCAATTCCTTCGAAGCCTTCTACCGCCTGGGCACGATCGAAGCAACTAAAAAAAATCCAGAAGGAGCTTTGGACTATTTTAAAAAAGCCAGGGAGCTGAAGGAAAAAGACCCTGATCTGCTGCTCTGGATGGGTAAAACATACTGGCATCTGCGTGATTTCGAGAAATCCGTGACTGTGCTTTCCAAGATCAAGGAATATTACCCCAGGAATTCGGTGGAAGCTTACAAACTCCTGGCAGACATCTACTACAGCAGGGACATGATTTCGGAAACTGTGGCTGAGATCAAGAAGGCGATGGAAGTCTCTCAGGATCACGAATTGAAGATCCGCCTCGCCCGCTGCTACGTGAGAATCGGCAAACTGGATGACGCCCTGCCTCTCCTGCATGAAGTGCTCGGCAATTTCCCGGACAGCCAGGAATCACTGGAAATCATCGGCAACATCTATTTCAAGAAGAACAGATTCCAGGAAGCCCTGCGCTATTTCCAGAAGCTGCTCTTGGAGCGGGAGGACGACGAGGAACTGCTGAGGAAAGAGGCGGAATGTTACGAGGGGCTGAACGAGGACGAGAAAGCCAGGCAGATCTATCAGAAGCTCTCGGAAAAGCGGCCGCAGGATTACAGGATTCACATGGGAATGGGCAAGCTTTTCCTGCGCCTCAAGATGAACGACAATGCGATCGTGGTGCTGGAAAAATGCCGCAAGATCGAACCTGGCAAGGCCGAACCATACATCTATCTTGGAGACCTCTACGTCGGCAAGGGTATGATGGAGGAAGCGATCTCATATTACAAGAAAGCGATCGAAGTGGAGCCTGTGAGTCTCAAGGCCAGACTGTCGCTCGCCAGGATCTACAAGGACAAGAAGCTTTACGACCGTGCCATCACCGCCTACAAGGACATTATCCGCGAAAATCCCCAGGAAACTGAGGCGCATAACATGCTGGCCCAGATCTATCTGGACCGCGAACTGTACGATTACGCGCTGGAAGAACTGCAGAAGGTGATCGGCCTGATGCCTGAGGGAGCCCAGGGTTATTTCATGCTGGCAGAAGTTTATAAAGAGCTTTCCAGATTCGAGGAAGCCGCCAAGATGCTGGAAGAGGGCCTGCGCCGGGACAGCCGCAACCTGGATGCCCATTTCAGCCTGTCTTCCCTCTATCTGAAGAAGGGCAGACTGGACGACGCTGTGCTGGAATACAAACGGATCATCGCTCTGGACGAGAACAATGTCAATGCGCATTTCTACCTTGGCAAAGCTTACCGCGATAAAGGCATGATCGACGAGGCTGTGGCAGAGTTCATCGTAGTCGTCAACCTGGCTCCTGTAGACAGCGAGATCACCAGGGAAGCGCAGGAAATGCTCAAGCCCAAGCGTGTCAATACCACCTTCTGGAAAGACCTGGAAGCTGAAAAAGAGTGATGCTTTTATACAGGATTGGAAGTTCAACAGCCCGGCTTATCGGGCTGTTTGTTTATCGGTGCGCCCCCTCCCTGGCCGAGGTGCCTGAGCGGAATCTGCGGGCTCTTTTCCCTGACATCAGTGAATTTAAGCTTCAGAAGACTGTCAGGGAATTTTTCAGACAGCAGGGGCAGCTGCTCTTTGAACTTTTTTATTTCAGCCTGTTTCCGGATCAGATCAGGCGGATCGTGCGTTTTGACGAGCTCGATCAGGAACTGGTGAAAAAAGCGCGCAGCAGCGGGAAAGCCATGATTTTTCTCTCAATGCATCTGGGAAACTGGGAACTGCTGGGAGGTGCTCTGGTGGCATACGGGCTGCCGCTCACTTCGATCTACTTGCGCGCCAGAAGCGAACTGCAGGAGAAAATATTGAACAGTTACAGGGATAAGGTCGGAATCAGATTGATCGACCATGACAACATTCTGGGGGTTCTCAGGCTGATCAGGAAAAAGGAAGTGCTGGGCCTGATCTCAGACCATGACGGAGGACCGAACGGGATCAGGCTCTCCTGGTGCGGATGCGATGTGTCATTCCCGGCAGGGCCTGCCAGGCTCTCAAAGCGATACGGGCTTCCTGTAGTGGGAATTTACCTGAAGCGGAAAAAAAATGGATTTCACAGGATTGTGCTTGAGAATCTGACTTCAGCCAATCCGGATGAATCGGTTGAGGATCAAAGTCGCAGATACCTTGAATTCTACGACCAGGTTGTCAGGAAAGTGCCTGAACAGTGGCAGTTGTTTTACGACAGATTTAAGAAGCGTACCTATGGCCTTGATTGATCTTGCCTATCTTTTTTTCCTGCTGCTTTGTTCTCCGCTGATTCTGGTTTATTTATACAACAAGGAATTGATCAGCTTCGCGAATTTCAAGTCCTGGCTGGGTTTTGTGGATTACCCTGAACTTGATAAACCAGTTGTTTTTTTTACTGTCTCTTTCGGGGAATTCAGAAACATTGCAGGGATGGCCGAGCGAGCCAGCTCCTGCCTGGTGCTGTCTCCTGACACAGAGCTAGTTGCTCACTTGAAGAAAAACTGGGAAAACCTGACGCGCAGAGTGATGCTCGCGCCATTGGACTTCTCCTTTGCAGTCGGGAAAATGCTTGATACAGTCCAACCAAGAAAAATAGTAGTCTCTGAAGTGGACCTGTGGCCGAATCTGATGCTGGCTGCAAAGAAACGCTATATCCCGCTTTTCTGGCTGAATGTGCGCCTCTCTAACGCAAATCGTCAGCTTTTGCGCTTTTTTTCGCTCTACAGAATCTGTCTGAAAAATGGGAACGTCTATCCCAAAGACGAACTTAATCAGAGATTTCTGAACGAAGCGGGCATCATCTGCCGGCTGCCTGTGAATTTCAAGCTCCTGCCAGGCTGTGTAAAAGTGGCGCATAAGGAAAAACTGCTGATTGCAGGCAGCACGCATTTTGAGGATGAAAAAGTCCTGTTCGCTGCCTTGCGGGAAATCAGGAAGCAGGGCTTCAGGGTAGCTCTGGCACCGCGCAATGTGGAACGCTGCAGGCAGGTGCTGAAAGACGCGTCGAATCTTGGTTTTACAGGCAAACTTTTAAGCTCAGGGGAAAACTGGTATGGCGACTTTCTGCTGATCGACAGGATGGGAGTGCTGGCTGAATTTTACGGCAGGGCTCAATTTGCCTTTGTGGGCGGAAGTTTCCTCAATCTGGGAGGCCACAATATCCTGGAACCGGCCCAGGCCGGCTGCCGGGTGATTTACGGGCCGTTCATGCGGAATTTCGCAATCGAGTCTGAACTGCTGGAGCGGCTCAGGATCGGAGTGAAAATCAGTGACGCGGCTGAACTTATTTCAGCGCTGGAGTCAGTTGTGATGCCCGACTGGGATGGCTTTGATCTGGCTGTTTATGAAAACATGAAGAAATATCAGGCGCTGGAAGCTGAGATATTGAGAAAGTGATTCGTGCGGGTAAATTTTCCAATTTATTCTTCTGAAACCTTGTGGGGTGGCCGGAGTTACCCTTTAATTTTCTGAGCCCACCGAAGAAAAGAAAAGGGTAACGCAGAGACAGGACCCGCCACAAATCATTGTCCACGAAAAACATCCGGCTGCACACCACCAAAATTTACCGTACATGGTATAGAAACTTCAGTTTTTCCCTGGAAGAAACGTGCAGAGCATGGCTTTCAGAGCATGAATTTTACGGCCAGACGACTTCAAAATCCGGTAATATTTTTTCAAGGCCTCTCTCTTCCTGCCCAATTTTCTGAGAATGTATCCCTCGGTTTCCAGGAACTCCAACCTGTCTTTCTCGCTTTTTGCCGTATTTTCAAGCATCGCGTAACTTGCCAGGGCCGTTTCAGATTCCCCTGTTTTAAGCGCAAATCCACCCTGCAGCCTGTAATATTCCTCATTTTTGTCAAAATTGCCATTATTGAACACTTGCATGCCTTCCTGATATTTTCCTGTTTTCCATAAAGACAAGAGATACAATTTCACTTTACCCCAGTTCTTTTGAATCAGCTCCAGATTTCGGCAAAGTTCCAGCACTTCCAGAGATCTGTCCATGGAATCAAGCAGAGCCAGGGTGCGTTCCAATCCGGCTTCACCAAGCTTCCTGAAATATTTAAGTGCCAGTCTCTTTTTGCCTGCTTTATTAAGGATTTCACCTGTCTGATAATTAAAAGTCTGCTGATCAATCTGCTTTCTCCCCTTTTTCAGCCTGAAAAGGGCAGCAGCGTAATTGCCGGCTGCTGAAAAATACTCTGCTGAAAACAAAGCGCACTCTTTTTCATATGGACTGGCGGCCTTTTCAGATAACAGCCGTTCTGTGATTTTGAAGCAGGTTTCAGTCCGATTCAGGGAGCGGTTGAGTGAGAACAGAAGAAAAAGCGCTTCAGATTCAGTGGCACTTTTATCCAGATCAGTCAAATCATCACTAAATAAAGGCACTACTTCCGGATGCAGGGAGAGGGTCCGTAAAAATTCCAGCAGATAATGCTCGCTTCCGAATTTTTTATGCAAACCGAGAAATAGGCAGCAGGATTTGGAATAATCTCCTTCTTTACGGTATAAGGAAGCCAGAACTTCGTTAATTCTCAATTCATTGGTGCAATATCTGGAAGCGCTCTCAAAGCAGGTCAATGCCTGCTTTTCATCTTTCAATTCCAGTGCAAGATATCCGGCTTTGAGCTGATGTTCTCCTGTCGCCGGGCCATTTTTTTCGATTAATTTCAGATATGCCTGGAATGCTTCTTCAGTTTTTCCCAGATTTTCCAGTAAATGTGCTTTCTGGGTCAGCACTTCCCCAGTAACAATCTCATCCGGAAGAAATGGCTCAGCCTGTCTCAAATATTCCAGGGTTTTCTCAGGGTTTCGCATTTTTTGTGATAGAAACGCGGAAGCTAGATAGATCCGTCCCTTTTCGGATTTATCAGCCAGAGCGGCCAGTCTGAGAAAATATTCCAGCGCTTTTTGCGGTTCAGCGGACATCAAAAGATAGGCTTTTTGTTCGATCAGTTTGGGGTGATCAGGAATCAATTGTTCAGCCTGATTCAGCCAATACAGCCCCTCATCATTTTTTTGGATCCCGAGTTTTAGGAGTCCCAGCGAAAGCATTATTTCTCCCCGGTTTTTCAAATCCGGATAATCAAGCAGTTTCAGATAATCCCTGACCGCATCATCTGTTTTTCCAAATTTTTCCAGCAGATATGCCCGGATGGCCAGATCTTCGGGAGCACTAATGTTTTCCGGAAGAAACGGTTCTGCTTGACACAAATATTCCAGGGCTTTCTCGGAATTTTGAGTTTTAAAGCAGAGTAGAGCACAGTTCAGATAAATCCTGATCTTTTCGGATTTATCAGCCAGAGCGGCCAGTCTGAGAAAATATTCCAGCGCTTTTTGCGGTTCAGCGGACATTAAAAGATAGGCTTTTTGTTCAATCAATTTTGGGTGATCAGGAATCAAATTTTCAGCCTGGTCCAACCAGTGCAGACCTTCACCATTTTTATGTTCCCTGATTTTCAGAATCGCCACTGAGAGGAAAATCTCTCCCCGGTTTTTCAGCTCAGGATATTCAAGCAGTCTCAGATAATCTCTTACCGCTTCCCCGGTTTTCCCTGTTTTGACTTCAAAAGAGGCACGGGCGATCAAATTGATCGCCGAATCATCGAGCATTGAAAACAGGCGATCTGCCAAGGCAATATCACCGGATTCGGAAAAAAAGAGAGCTTTCTCCAGGATCAGTTTTTGCTCTTTTTCCGGAAGAGTTCTTACAAAGGAAACAACTTGCTCAGGAGGATTGTTTTGATAAAAATTACTGATTTCAGGAAGATAAAGCATTTTCCAGAATGATTCATCACAATCACTGCAATGGACACAACCAGGAGAGAGTGCGGCAAAGTCCAAGTTCAAACTCAGATTTCTCTTTTTATCAGAATCAGGGGAGAGCCAGATTTCAGAAAATCTGTTCTGGTTCAGATTCCCCAGGTGGAACGGGTCTCGGCAGCAGACAGTAACCTCTCCGTCAGGTTTGATCAACGCGGTCTTAAATAGGTAGGGGCAGGGATTTTTCCGCAGGTATGTTCCGCCTAGGAATCGCCTTTGCGGTGCCTGATTTTCTAAAGCAGCCAGATTGAGTTCTGGAATCGGAACGATGTAACATCGATCATCCGGTATTTCCGGAAGCTGGGGATTTTCCCGCTCTCTTCGGATCAGAACATTTTTCCAGTAATTCCAGATTCCAGCTGCTTTGCGGTCGAAGTCAGGAATTCCCTTGGTCAGAAGAGGCCTGATGTTAATCAAATGCTTCTTTTTCTCACTTATTTCCAGATACGACAGATCCTCAAGCGCTACAATTTCATGCGGTAATTTCAGTTCCGACAGGAATCCGCTCCAGTAAGCAGAAAAATCCTCCACTTCATTGAAATTTCCGGGCTGCACTATGATCTGGAAAATAAAATAGAGGCTGGACAACCCTGAATCAGATCTTTTCCTGACCAGATACTTGATGTTTTCCACTGTTTTTCTGAAATTCCCGCCCCTGCGGATGGCTTTGTAAGTCTGTTCATTCACTGCGTCTATCGAAAAATTCAGGATGCTGAGAACATTCGAGCCGCTCCTGTCCAGGATGGAAATCAGCTGATCGGATTTTTCAGGATCCAGCAACCCTGCATTGGTGTTCAAATAAGCCACGTCAAAGATCCTGTTTTTTGCATTCAGGTTGTATGCATAGTGAAGCATTGATAGAAAATCCGGATGCAGAAACGTTTCCCCGTTCCAGAAAAAATAAAGCGCCCTTGCACTGAAGCCGTTTCCGGCCATGTCGTCCAGCACTCCCCGGAAAAGGTCCAGGCTGAAATCACGCTTTATCTGTTTCTGATACTCCAGCGTGCCTTGATGGCACATGATGCATTTGAGATTGCAGCGGTCAGTGACTGCAAACTGAAGAATCTCGATTTCTCTTAAATTCACGCACACCTCATCGCGTGTTCAGTTTTTCCCCGGGATCAGCGTGCAGAGCATGGCTTTCAATGCATGAATTCGCCTGCCAGGAAACTTCAGCAGCCGCAGGTATTTTTTCAAAGCTTCCAGCTTTCTGCCCAGTTTTCTGAGAATGTAGGCTTCTGTTTCCAGAAATTCCAGCCGATCCTTTCCGTTTTCCGTATTATTTTCCAGCAGGGCGTAACTTTTCAGGGCAGTTTCATATTCACCCCCTTCCAGGGCGAATCCACCCTGCATCCGATAGTAATCTTCATTTTTATCAAATTTAAAATTGTTAATCAGTTTCAAGCCTTCCTGGTATTTTCCTGTCTTCCACAATGAGGAGAGAAACACTTTCATCACACCCCAGCTTTTTTGATTCAAATCCACGCTGCTGCAAAATTCCAGTATTTCCTGAGATCTGCCCAGAGAATCAAGCAAAGCCAGCTTCCGTTCCAAACCGTCCTCAGAAAGACGCATGAAGTACTTTAAGGCCTGCTTCTTTTTCCCTGCCTTTTCTAAAATTTCCCCGGCTTTGTAATTAAATGTCTCCTGATCCATAAGTTTTTTTCCCTTTTTCAATCCAGAGAGGGCAATTGCATAGTTTCCGGCGTCCATACAATAACCAGACAGAAACAAAGCGCATTCTCTGGCAGGAAGCGTGCCTGGTTGTTCGCGTAGGATCCGGTTTGCGACCCTGAAACAGATTTCATTCCTGTTCAGATAGCGGTTGAGTGTAAACAGAAGGAAGAGCGATTCAGTTTCACCGGCATTTTTATCCAGATCAGTCAAATCGTCCCTGAATAAAGGCGCAGTATCCGGATTCAGAGAGAGGATGCGTAAAAATTCAAGCAAATAATGTTCGTTTCCGTATTTCTTGTACAAACTGAGAAACCAGCAACAGGATTTGGGATAATCTCCTGTTTTATTGTATAACAAAGCCAGCATCTCATTCAGATGTCTTTCATTTGCATAATATCCGGAAGCTCGCTCAGAACTAAAGAGATCTTGTTTTTCCCGGGTTAAAAGCTGATTCTTAAAAAACGACCCTGCCTGATTGAAGTACTCCAGAGCTTTTTGCGGATCAGCAGACATTAAAAGGTATGCTTTTTGTTCAATCACCAAGGGATGTTTCGGAATAATTTTTTCAGCCTGCTCCAGCCAGTAGAGTCCTTCTTCATTCTTCTGTTCCCCGATTTTCAAAATCGCCAGCGAAAGCATGACTTCACCGCGGTTTTTCAATTCAGGGTATTGAAGCAGTTTCAGATAATCCTTTACAGCTTCTTCCATTTTCCCGGTTTTGAATTCATAATAAGCCCGTGCTGACAAGCTGATCATCGAGTCATCAAGCATTGAAAACAGGCGATATGCTTCAGGAAGATCTCCGGATTCGGAAAAAAAGAGGGCTTTCTCCAGAATCAGCTTTTGATCCTCTTCAGGAAGTGTTCTCACAAAAGATACAATCCGCTCAGGCGGATGGTCCTGGTAAAAACTGCTGATTTCCGCAAGATGCAGCATCTCCCAGAAAGATTCGTCGCTTTCACTGCAATGGACGCAGCCTGGCGAGAGGGATGCAAAATCCAGATTCAAGCTCAATTTTCGCATCTGGTCTGCCTCGGCAGAAAGCCAGATTTCAGAGAATCTGCTGTTTTTCAGGTTGCCAAGGGAAAACGGGTCGCGGCAGCAGACGCTGACTTCCCCGTCAGGCCTGATCAGCACATTTTTAAACAAATAAGGGCAGGGATTTTTGCGGAGATAATCTCCGCCTAAGAACCGCCTTTGCGGAGCGAGTTTTTCTCTTGCCGCCAGATTCAGTTCAGGAAGCGGCACGATGTAATGCCGATCATCCGGCAGTTCCGGAAGTGGAGGATTTTCACCTTCAGTCAGGACTTTTTTCCAGTAGTTCCAGATTCCCTCTGTTTTGCGGTCGAATTCAGGGGAACCTTTCAACAGAAGCGGCCTGATGTTTATCAGATGTTTCTTTTTTTCCTGGATCCCTAAATACGACAGATCCATAAGCGCCACGGTTTCATGCGGCAGCTGAAGTTCAGAGAGGAATCCGCTCCAGTAAGCTGCAAAATCTCCCACTTCGCTGAAATTTCCAGGCTGAACTATGATCTGGAAGATGAAATAGAGGCTGGATAACCCTGATTCAGATCCTTTTCTCACCAGGTACTTGATGTTTTCCACTGTTTTCCTGAAATTTCCGCCCCTGCGGATGGAGTTGTATGTCTGCTCATTCACAGCGTCTATGGAAAAATTCAGCACGCAGAAAGCATTAGATTTGTCAGTGCTCAAAAGGGAAAGCAGCTGATCTGATTTTTCAGGATCGAGCAATCCGGCATTAGTGTTCAGGTAAACCACGTCGAACAGCCGGGTTCTTGAATTCAGACTGTAAGCAGACTGGAGCATCGGCAAAAAATCCGGCAGCAGAAAAGCTTCCCCGTTCCAGAAAAAATAGAGCGCCCTTGCACTGAAGCCGTTTCCAGCCATGTCGTCCAGCACTCCCCGGAAAAGGTCCAGGCTGAAATCACTTTTCAACTGCCTCTGATACTCAAGCGTACCATGATGGCACATGATGCATTTCAGGTTGCAGCGGTCAGTGACTGCAAACTGGAGGATATCGATTTTTCTTAAGTTCACGCACACCTCAGCGAGATTCAGTTTTTCCCAGGAATCAGCGTGCAGAGAATGGCTTTCAATGCTTGAATTTTCCGGCCTGGCAACTTCAAAAGCTGCAGGTATTTTTTCAAGGCCGGCAGTCTCCTGCCTAATTTTCTGAGAATGTAGCCTTCGGTTTCCAGAAATTCCAGGCTTTCTTTCCGGTTTTTTGCTGAACTCTCCAGCCTGGAATAACTTTCCAGAGCTGTTTCGTATTCACCGGTTTCCAGGGCGAATCCCCCCAGCCGCCGGTAATACTCCTTGTTTTTTTCGAAATTGCAGTTTTGGAACAATTGCAGGCCTTCCCGATAATTCCCGGTTTTCCATAAAGTCGAGAGATACAATTTCGCGATTCCCCAGTTCATTTGATTCAGATCCAGCGCTCGGCACTGCTCCAGCACTTCCTGATCCCTGCCCAGTTCATCAAGCAGCATCAGTGTCCGTTCCAGCCCGATCATCCCAAGACAGCGGAAGTATTTCAAGGCCTGCCTTTTTTTGCCGGCCTGATCCAGGATTTCTCCTGCCTTATAATTGAATATCTTCCGGTCCATCAGGGTTTTCGCCTTTTTTAATTTTGCGAGGGCTGCAGCATAATCTCCGGCAGCGAAATAACACTCAGCTAAAAGCAAATCGCATTCTTTCACCTTCTGGATGAATCCATTCTGCAGTTTGTAATATTCCCTGTTTTTATCAAAGTCGCCATTCAGTAATTGCAGGCCTTCACGATAATTGCCGGTTTTCCAGAGGGCAGAGAGGTACAGTTTCGCCACACCCCAATTCTCCTGATTCAGATCCAGATTGCGGCATTGCTCCAGTATTTCCTGATTCCTGCCCAGCGAATCAAGCAGAGCCAGTGTCCGTTCCAGTTCGCTCTTTCCCAGCCTTTGAAAGTATTTCAGGGCCTGCCTTTTTTTGCCGGCCTGATCAAGGATTTCCCCGGCTTTATAATTGAAAATCCTTTGCTCCATCAGATTTTTACCCTTTTTCAGTTTTAAAAGGGCAGCGGCATAATACCCTGCAGCGTAATAACAATCCGCTAGAAAGAGATCACACTCCTTCACCTTCAGAACGAATCCCTCTCTCAGGCGGAAATATTCCTCGTTTTTAGCAAAATCACCTGTGTTCAGCAATTCCCGGCCTTCCTTATATTTACCTGTTTTCCACAAGGACGAGAGATAAAGCTTCACTATCCCCCAGTTTCTTTGATTCAGATCCAGATTGCGGCATTGCTCCAGCACTTCCTGATGTCTATCTAACGATTCAAGCAGAGCCAGTGTCCGTTCCAGTCCTGCTGCACCAAGGCGGCTGAAGTATTTCAAAGCCTGACTCTTTTTACCGGCCTGGCAAAGGATTTCCCCTGCCTGAAAATTAAAAATATCCGGATTGATGAATTTTTTACCCTTTTTCAGGCTGTTAAGGGCCTCCGCATAATTCCCGGCATCAGAAAAATGCCCGAACAGAAACAAGGCGCATTCCCCGGCATGAAAAGTGCCCCCACCACGCAAAATCCGGTCTGCGATCCGAGAGCAGATTTCAGTCCGATTCAGAAATCGGTTGAGAGTAAACAGCAGAAAAAGAGCTTCGATTTCAGCAGTGTTTTTATCCAGATCAGTCAAATCAGCCTGGAACAGGGCCGCTGTTTCCTGATTCAGGGTGAGGATGCGTAAAAATTCCAGTAAATAGTGCTGATTTCCGTATTTTCTGTATAAATCGAGGAACAGGCGGCTGGATTTAAGGCAATCTCCTGTTTTATGATACAGTAAAGCCAGCATTTCATTGACCAGCTGATCGTCATGACAGGCACAGGCACGCTCGTAACAGGACAGCGCCAGTTTCACCCGATTCAATCCAAGCGCCAGGTTACCTGCCTTGACCAGATATTCTCCAGCCTGCGCTTGATCCTTTTCAGCCAGTTTCAGATACAGCCTGAGCGCTTCAGCCTGATCGCCGGACTCGGAAAAAAAAAGGGCTTTCTCCAGAATCAGCTTCTGTTCATTTTCCGGAAGCGTTTTGACAAAAGATACAATCCATTCGGGCGGCTTGTTCTGAAAATAGTTGCTGATTTCAGCCAGATGCAGCATTTCAAAGAAATTATCGTCGTTTTCACTGCAATGGACGCAGCCGGGGGAGAGGGAGGCAAAATCCAGTTCCAGGTCAAAATTTCTCTTCCTGCCTGCTTCCGCAGAAAGCCAGATTTCAGAGAATCCACTGTCCTTCAGGTTGCCAAGGGAAAACGGATCGCGGCAGCAGACAGTGACCTCTCCATCCGGCCTGATCAGCACATTTTTAAACAGATGCGGGCAGGGATTTTTGCGAAGATACGGCCCGCCCAGGAATCGTCTCTGGGGAGGCAGTTCTTTTAAAGCTTCCTGCTTGAGTTCTGGAAGCGGCACAATGTATGGCAGATTATCAGGCAGTTCCGGAAGAGCAGGATTTCCGCCCTCAATCAGGACTTTTTTCCAGTATTGCCAGATGCCTGTGATTTTACGGTCGAAATCAGGTATTCCCTTAAGTAAAAGAGACCTGATGTTGATCAGATGCTTATTTTTTTCCAGGATCCCTGAATACGACAAGTCCTCAAACGCCACAGTTTCGTGCTGAAGCCCAAGTTCAGACAGGAATCCGCTCCAGTAAGCGGCAAAATCTCCTACTTCAGTGAAATTTCCAGGCTGCACCACGATCTGGAACACAAAGCAGGGGTGGGAAAATCCGGATTCCTTACTTTTTCTCACCAGATATTTGATGTTCTTGATCGTTTTTTTGAAATTCCCGCATCTGCGGATGGAGTTGTAAGTCGGTTCATTCACCGCATCTATTGAAAAATTCAGGATGCTGAAAACATCAGTTCCGCTTCTGTTCATCAAGGAAAGCAGCAGATCCGATTTTTCAGGATCCAGCAAGCCTGCGTTGGTGTTCAGGTAAACCACGTCGAACAGCCGGTTTCCGGCATTCAGGCTGTAAGCATACTGAAGCATCGAAAGAAAATCAGGGTGCAGAAATGATTCGCCGTTCCAGAAAAAATATAGCGCCCGGCTTTGGAATCCGCTTCTGGCCATGTCATCGAGCACACTATGGAACTGGTCCAGGCTGAAATCACTCTTCAACTGACGCTGATACTCCAGGGTGCCGTGATGGCACATGATGCAATTGAGATTGCAGCGGTCAGTGACCCCAAACTGGAGAATCTCGATTTTTCTTAAATCCACGGCCGCCTCATTCAGAGCAAGAACATCTTATAAACTCAACAAAATTTATGAGTCCTGTCCCAGAGTGATTCATGATCACGTCTCAGGATATCAAAATTACCTGAAAAAACGAAATCCCAGGATCGGCTTTCCGGGTTTGACGAAGCGGGGAAGATGTTACATAATTTTAAAAAGATATAATGAATACCGAAAAAGCCAGGAAAAGAATCATTGTTCAAAAGAATGTTTCCCAATCTGCTGCTGTTAACTTTTTCAATTGCAATGGCAGGGCTTATCTCTGAGGTTGCACTCAGGATATTTTATCCCAGCCTTTATCTGTTTCCATCGCAGCATGTGATCATACTCAATAAAGGAGACAATTGTTATCTCGATTGTGAAAATGCGTACATCACAGACCGAGACATTATTTACCGCAGAAATCCAGCCAACGGAGTATACAATGAATTGGGAATCTGGACGGAAAACGGGAAACTTGAGGAGCGGCTTAAAACCGCACGGAAAAAAGTGCTGGTAGTTGGTGATTCTGTGACTGAACAAGCAGTCCTGTTTGAGGATGGATTTACAAAATCAATGGAGCGGGTGCTGATAAAAGAATCCGGCTATGGAAAAGTGGTGGTCATGAACGCAGGTGTGGGCGGCTGGAACTCCTGCCAGGAAAGAATATATCTCAAAAAGTGGGGATTTAAAACCAATCCTGACCTGATCGTGCTGGCCTTTGTGAACAATGATCTGACGCCGCCGTTAGCACATCACCATTATTCAGACCGCATCGAAATAGAGTATTTAAATTCAATCTGCATCCCGCTGATCGTGGATTTCGGCAGATTCAATTTTTTTGTATTTGATCACTCGCATTTCCTGGCCCTGCTTTTTCTTAACCTTGAAAAAATGGCAAAGCATTTTGGGATTCAGCTGAGCGTGGATTATTACCACCCTGTGACAGAAAAAAATAAAAAAAGTCTTCAGCAGATTGTGGATTTGGTCAAGAAAAAGCAAATCCCTCTTCTGATCGTTCATTTCCCTGTATTTCAAAACCTCGATGATTACAGCCGGAATCCCGAGGCTTGCCTGCACGAGCTGCTGAAAAAATTCTGTCTTGAAAACAGAGTGCCTTATCTCGATCTGCTTGAGAATTTCCGCGGCATGAAGGGCCAAGATGTTTGCCGTGACCCGAACTCAGTGCAACAGATCCATCCCAACAACAAGGGACATAAGATTGCAGGTGAGGCGATCGCGGATTTCATACTGAAGAACGGGATTCTTTAACGGGATTTTCCGGCAACCGCTGAATAATTGACAAAAAGTAAAGCGTTTGATTGACTTGCAGCATGGTCTCCAGATCCTGGCTGATTTTTGACAATCCATTCTTCCAGAGCATTTCCAGCAGACTCTATTTTGGGCTCTATCTTCTGGACCGGTTTTATCACAGCCTGAGGTACAGGAAGGTCAACCGGCCTGTGATCAGCATAGGCAATCTGCATGCGGGCGGAACCGGTAAAACAACGCTGACCGCCGAAATCGGGGAATATCTCACAAAAAAAGGTCTCAACATTGTGATTCTGTCCAGGGGGTATAAAGCCGGATTGCGAGGCAACCACAAGCTTGAACCAGGAGCAGATCCGGATCAATACGGGGATGAGCCTGTGATGCTGGCAGAGCGGACCGGAATTCCTGTGCTGATCGGGAAAAATCGCCTGGCTGGCCTGAAGAGATACCGGCAGCTGAAGCCCGACTGCCTGCTTCTGGACGACGGGTTCCAGTATTACCGCCTGCACCGCGACCTGGACATACTGACGATAGACTCCACCTCTCCCATGGAAAGTTACCAGCTGCTGCCGACAGGCCTTTTGCGCGAACCGCTGACTGCCTTCAGACGGGCCAGGGTAGCTGTACTGACAAGGTGCGAACTGGCAGACCCGGCCTGGCTTATATATCTGGAAGGCCTGATCAGAGGGATCAGCCCAGGGATCAGGATTTTCCGCGCCTGCACTGCAGTCAGGTGCTGGAAAAATCTCAATTCCGAAACCGTGCAGCCACCCGCAGAGGCGGAATCAATCTGCGGAATCGGCAATCCAGAATCCTTTGACCGTCTGCTCTCAGGTTCCGGCATCAAGCTGGCTGGAAAAAGGGTTTTCCCGGATCATCACAAGTATTCAAAAGCAGACCTGAGCGGCCTTTCAGGACAGACCATTGTCACGACGGAAAAGGATGCTGTGAAGCTGAAAAAAATTGCCGGCAGTATCAGCAACATCATTTATCCGCAGATCGGATTTGACCTACCTGCCGAGTTTTATGAGCTGATCATGGTAACAGCTTGCTGCAGCTGAATTTGCCAGACTTATTTTAATTCTCGACTTTGGCAAATTTTCCATATCATGCTGCTGAAGCCCTTGTGGGGTGGCCAGGCGTCCGAAGCTGTAACAAAACCCGGAGGGTTTTTCAACAGCTTCAGATGCCAGGACAGGACCCGCCACAAATCAAGGTTTTCGACAAATATCTGGCTGCACACCATAAAAATTTGCCAAACTCAAGTTAATTTTATAGAGTGGATGAATGAAAAAATCGAAACTGATCGTGATCACAATGGGCGATCCGGCAGGGATCGGTCCTGAAATCCTGAATCTCTGGCTTAAAGTTGCAGATACTGGGCAGGACTGCTTTGTTCTTTGCGCTTCTACCGGATTTCTCGCTTCGAAGCTGCCTGCCTGGGACGGTAAAGTCAGACCTGGAATCTATTTGTCCGGGATAGAGCAGAAACAGAAAATCAAGCCCGGGAAAGTGCAGGCTGAAGCAGGGCGCCTGTCCTTCGCCTGCCTGGCAGAAGCTGTCGGGATCGTGGAAATTAATCCCGGTGCGATCCTGGTGACCATGCCTGTTTCCAAGGAAGCCTGGCACAAGGCCGGGATCCGGCAGCTCGGGCATACTGATTATCTCAGGGACAGAGCCGGGGTTGATGCTGTGCTGATGTTTTTCCACGGGGAAAAATTTTCAATGGGGCTCTGCACTGTGCATGTGCCTCTCTCGCTTGTTCCAGGTTTGATCACTACCGGGCTGATACTGGAAAAATTACGGATCATCGCAGCCAGCGGCATGGCCAGCGGGAAAAAGCCGATCGGAGTCCTGGGCCTTAATCCGCACGCCGGCGAGAACGGCCTGATGGGCAGAGAGGAATTCCTGGTCAGCGAAGCGATCAGGCTCGCGGAGCACGAAGGCATTTCCGCCTGCGGACCCCTGGTACCGGACACCTTCTTCAAAACAAAAGCAGACTGCTACCTCGCCCTGTATCACGATCAGGGATTGACGCCTTTCAAGCTCGTACACGGATTGAGCGGAGCCAACATTACGCTGGGGCTTCCTTATCTGAGACTCTCAGTGACGCACGGCACTGCTTTCGGGATCACAGGTCTGGGACAGGCAGATCCTGCCGGTTTTTATTATGTGCTGGAATTAGCCAGAAAATTGGATTTTAACCGATTTCAAAGGGTCTGTTGCAAAACGGGACACTGAAATTCGAACAATCCGGTTCAGGTGTTTTAGAATGCAACAAATCGATAAGGCAGAGCCTGTTCTGCCACTGCATGGTGGAATCGTAAATAAACCAGGAAAACCTTGCACTGCTAAGAATCTGACATTTTGTTGTTCCGATCGTTGCAATCTGGCATTCAATCTGCTTTAATACATTCAACAATCAAAGTCAGCAGGAGGTTGTATGATGTTTCGCAGAGTCAAAGGCTTCTCACTAGTTGAATTGATGATCGTCGTTGCGATCATCGGAATTTTGATCGCAGTGCTGCTCCCTGAATTGGGCGACATGGCCACCAGGGCCAGAATTTCTACAGCCCAGAGTTCCATGAACGGAGTCCGCGATGCGATCGTCCGTTTCCAGGCTCAGGAATCCAGGAAATGCGAGAATCTGGACTGGCTGGTGCCGAGATACCTGACTGAAAACAAAAGAGACCCCTGGGGAAACCAGTATTCGATCGTGCCTACAGACGGTATCATCATGTCCAACGGACCGGACGGCAAAGTGGCTGGAGACGTCATGGACCCGGTCAACAGGGATAACCTGATTGTTTCCTACCTGCCGCCGCTCGCGATTTCAGACGCGGCCCAATCCGGCGATGTCAATGGAAACGGCCTGCTCGACAACGGCGACGTGATCACGATCTATTTCAGCAAGACTCCGAAATTTCCGGCCCAGGCAAAGGCCTCAGGGGCTGATTTTCAATTCAAGAGCGGCTACGACAATAATCTTACATCTCTGATCACGTTTACTGTGGGCGACAGCTCCTCAAACGATACGGGCAAGGGTGCGACAGGCGACCCGGTGGCAGGCTGCATCGGATCCCTGACTCTTCAGGAACCTGCCACTGGAGTGACAGCAGGCACGCTTAACGGCATCTACAACTTCGTCAGCCTGCTGGTCGGCAGAAACAGCGGCGCAGGCTGCAAGTCTTTTGAAGCCGATATTTATGTCCGCATGGCAGATGCTTCGATCAACCCGCCCTGGGCTGCTACGTGTTATTCAGACTCCCGCCACAACCTGGCTGTGCAGTCCAAAAGCAACACCAAGATGAGAAGACCTGGCGAGTATTGATCGTAAAAAATACCAGTAATCCAATAAGGGGCGCAGCCAGCTGCGCCCCTTATTTTTTGTTTCTTATTGATCTTTTTTTATGATAAACTTCTGGCATGGACCTTCTGGAACAATTAAAAAGCACTGATCCTGACAAACTGCGGGCTGCGATCATCGAAATCGCCAAACTGGAAAGCCTTGACCCGGATCGTCTCAAGATTCTCTATGCAGAACTGCAGAAAATCATCGGAAAAAATGACAAGGCTCTGAACTTTTTCGTCAGGAAGGCCACCCGCAATCTGGAAAAGATCGAAAAACTGGGCCTGGATGGGGAGGCAAAACATTCCACCAGCCTTCAGAAAGCAGCCGAGGGACTGGAGGAAGGTCTTGATTCCCCTGACAGAACCGTGCGTCTCAATACCTTGCACGCACTGACAAATTCAGGACTCCCAAAGGCGGAACTGACCAGGGTGCTGGAAAAATTCGCAGAGAGCGCTGCTGAGGATGAAGCCATTGCGGCGATTGAGCTGCTCGACAAAAACGGTCCCAAAAGGACAGTGAAAGCAGCTCAACCTGAAGTGACCTCACCCTTGGAAAATCCCGTGCAGCCTGAAGCGGCGGTGGAAGATGATAATCCGCAGGCCCAGGTTGCGCCACCCGTCAGAAAGAGCTGGAAATTTCCTTTAAAAACCATGCTGTTCCTGATACTTTTACTCGGAATCAGCGGGACCGGTTACTGGAAGCTCTGTTCGCCAGAAGAGCGGCGGAACCTTTTTTCACGGGAAGACCGGGATGAACTGAAAGAAATACTGCCGGGCCCTGATCTTTTGAAAGACCGGGCCTCTGAATTTTTAAAGGCTCTGGACGGGAAGGATTATGCAGGCTTCAGCCGGATCGCTCCAGCGGGGTACGCCGGGAATTTCAGCCGGGAGCTGCAGGAGTTCATGCTCGCGAAGTTTCCCCGCGGCTGGACGGTTTCACTTCTCCTCTCAGTCTATGACTTTGAAAAGAGCGGATTGATTCTTTTCCTGCTGCGGGAATCCGAGCGGGTGACTCTTTTGTCGCAGAAATGGCAGGTAGAGGGCAAAAACTGGATTCCCTCCGGAATCCCACAGCTGGTTTCTGTACTCCCTAATCTTGAAAATCCGGTTGGCTCAGGAAGCGGAAAAGATCTTACCGGCACTAGTGAATCAGCCGGTTCCAGCCTGGAAGTAATCGAACTCGGAACGGCTGAAACAAAAGAAAACGGTAAATAACGTGTCTTTTTTGCAGATAGCGGATGTTTTTAAATCCTTTGCCGGAAAACCGGTACTGCAGGGTGTTTCCCTGGAACTTTCCCCGGCTGAGATCGTGGTGATCCTGGGGCCATCTGGATGCGGGAAGAGCGTTCTGCTCAAATGCGTGATGGGCTTGATTGCACCAGACCAGGGAAAAATCAGTTTCAAGGATCAGGAACTCTGCCCGACCGGATCTGGTTCAAGAAAGAGCAGGATGAAAATAGGAATGGTCTTTCAGTCCGGAGCTTTGTTCGATTTCCTGAATGTGTTTGAGAATATTGCCCTGCCGCTTAGAGCACACACGGATTTAAATGAGCATGAGATCAGGGACAGGGTGGATAAAACACTCGTCGGATTTACGCTCTCGAAATTTTCCACCCTGTACCCGGCTGAATTGTCGGGTGGCATGAAGCGGAGGGTGGCGATGGCGCGGACGATCATTACAGAGCCGGAACTGATCCTGTTCGATGAACCTACGGTCGGCCTCGACCCGGAAAGGGTTGCGGGGATCAATGAATTGATAGTAAAATTATCAAGGCAGGGAAGCGTTTCCTGTCTGGCGGTAACACATGATTTGTACAGCGCTTACCGGATAGCAGACAGAGTTGGGCTGCATCATGAAGGGAAGATCAAGCATCTGATGGGAAAAAATGCCTTTTTCAATTCCGAAATACCCGAAATTCGTGAGTTCCTGCATGGCTTTAAAAACTGACAGCCTCCTGGTGGGAGCTTTTTTTACCGCTGCGCTGCTGGTGCTGACCGGCTTTGTTTTCATTCTGGGTGATTTCAGTTTACAGGAGGATTACAAGGTTTTCGTGATTTTCAGGCAGATCAACGGGCTTCAGACTGGAAGCTTTGCAGAATATCTCGGCGTCCGCGTAGGGACAGTCAAGAATATTTACCTGAGGGAGGCGGAAACCGAAATTCCCAACAGTGAAGTGGTAGTCGTGCTTTCAATCGACAAGAAATTCAAAATACCCAGGAATGTGGATATTTTCATCGACACCACCGGACTTCTGGGCGAGAAATATGTCAGTATCCGGGGAGCAGGGATCGGGAAGGAATTTATCCAGAATGAAGACTCCATCAGGGGAAGGGACCCGCTTCTGCTCGTAGATGCCTATGAAAAATTTGAAACATCTCTGGACAAATTCTCAGACCTGATGAATGAAATCAACCAGCTCGTTTCAGATGTGGAATTCAAGGACCGGATCAGGAAAACAGCCGACAATCTGGCCGTAGTGTCTGAAAACTTGAACGGAGTGATCACTGAGGCTCAGAAGCAGCTGGACAAGACCATGAACAACCTCAATACATTCCTCACCCGCGCTGACGGCACTTTAAAGAGCAATCAGAGCGAGATCGGGCAGAGCCTGAAAAACCTCCAGGAAATCAGCAAGAGATTCGCGCTGTTTCTGGCTCAGCTGGATTTCCCGGTCAAGGAGGGGGATAAATCCAAATTCGCTGAAGATTTATTGAGCATTTCCGGCAGACTGGATGTGATTCTGAGGGAAACCGAGAAACTGGCGGTGAACGACAAGTTGAAAAGCGCAATCACGGAAACCGCGGAGAACCTGAAGAGTGCCACAGGCAAGGTTAACCAGTTCCTCGGCCAGGACCTTGGATTAAAGAACAGATGGAACTGCAGCGTTTTTCAATCCCCTTCCGACGGCGATTATCAGACCGATATCGGCTGGAGGCTGTCTGCAGGCAGAAATAATCTGGAAGCCGGCATCTCAGATATTAACAGCCGCAGGGAGCCGGGGTTTCTGATCGGCAGGAAGGAAAACGGTTATACGCGGTTGCTTGGTTATGCGGACGGAGGACCCAGCTTAAAGCTGGAGACCTTGATCTTCGATCTGGACTGGGAATTGAGTCTGGTCAGCGACAGGGACTGGCTGTACCGGATAGCCTGCAGTTATCCTTTTTCACAAAATTTTGGAGTGATTCTCAAAGTCGAGGATTTCAGCCGTAAAGACCAGCTTTATCTTGGAATTAAATACAATTTCTAATGAGAAATAAGTTCAAGCGATTCTTATTTTTTGCCCTGGGAGTACTGCTGCTTTCTGCGGTGATCCTTTCCCTGATCGGAAGCGACCGGATCGCCGGATATGTTATCTCCAAGGTCAAGGAAACTCTCACCTCCAAATTCAAAGTCGGGTTGTTTTACACAAAAAGCGGATTTTCCTATACCAGGGGCGTGTTCCTGGAAGATTTTATCATCACCGATTCCCGGGAAGTTGTAGTGATGAAAGGGCGGGAAGCCAGAATCGACTTGAGCTTTCTATCCTCCCGCCGCGAACTGATCATCAGCCGGCTGCTGGTTACAGGCGGTGAGCTGTTCATGGATGACAAGGGTAATGTTCCTGCTGTGGATCTGACTCAATTTTACCGCTACATCCGTCATCTCCTGCTGACCGATTTTACCGTAGTCTGCAGTTTAAAGGAGAGGACCTTCAGACTTCATTCATGCTTCCTGGAGGTGTTCTTTTCAAAGGAAAGGTGGGAAGGACAGGTTCGTCTCACAGACAGTTCAGGCAACAAAGTGAAAGCGCTTTTCACCGGGCCAGGCAACTGGGGGCTGGATGGCGAGTTCGAATTGAACGACGTTTCACTCCTCTCTGATCAATCGCTTTTCCATCTGTTCGACGCAAGGATTGTCATGCACAGAGGACATGCCAACGGAAAATTCAACGGATTTCTGGCTGATTTGATCGATAAAAACCGCTGGAACCTCGAATTACACGTCAGCGGGGCCGATGCTTCAATCTTTGGAAATGAATTCAGGGAACTGACCGGAGAAGTTGGAATCACACCGACTGGACTGAATTTCGATCTGGACGGGAAATATTGTTACTCTCAACTCAGAATCAAAGGAATTCAGAAGGAAAAGGATTTCTTGTTCAAGGTCACTTCCCCCAGGATTAATCTGGCAGATTTTCAGGCTTTTTTCCCGGACAACCTGACAACGACTCTCAAGGGGCTCGGAAGATGTGAGGTGGAAGTAAAAAGCACAGGTGGGAAGATCAAGGAATTTTCCGGCAGACTGTCCCTGGATGCCGGGGAGATTTATTCGAATATGCTGGAGAACATGGAACTTGCATTCAGTTACAAGGAGGGGAAATTATCGCTGGCCAAATCTTCGTTCCTGCTTTCCAGGGCCTGGGAAATTCTGCTGAGCGGTGAGGTATCGGTGACCCCGGCTGCCGGTGCGGATCTGACATTCAGAGCTCAAAACAGCTCTTTCAATTTTCTCTCCCTGGACGGCACGGTCAAAGGAAAAGCCGGGAAGTTCCTGCTGGAAAGCGATCTGTTGCTTGGGGCTGAACATTTTCCGTTTCAGTTGGACTTGAACAGCCTGCCCAGATTCAAGGGAGCTGTGAAGTCCAGGTGCCTGACCGCCGTCTGGTCCGGTGAAAGTCTTCCAGGGAAAGGGATCTCTGTCCGCTCGGATTACACTCTGGCACTCCCTGTTTTCACAGAGCCTCTGTCCGGAGGCCTGAATTTTAAAACCCTGGGCCTGGATCTGGAAATCGGCAGATCGACGGTAAATAATCGATTCGGGAAAGGCGAATTGTCGGGGCAGCTCGGACTCTCCGGCAATCACCTGAATTTTTCCTGGGCCGGAAAATGCGACCTGATCCGGTATCTCAAGGATCTCGGATTCGGAGGGATGGCAGAAATCAGCGGCGAGGCCTATGGAAATTTATCGAACCCGCAAGTCTCCGCTGAAGTAAGAATCCCGGATTACGGAATTGTTGCAAAAGCCCAGGTCAGCCGGGATTCCGTTGAAATAGACGGGAAGATTGAAACAGCAGAATTCAATGGGCAGTACGAGATGAAGCGATCAGAATGGGGCATGAATTTCAGGATGAATGATTATGTGATCATTGCGCCGATGCTGCGGGATATTTTTCAGAGATACGGAATTACCGCTGACAGGATCAAGGGTCTGATCACCATGAAAGGCCGTCAATCAAAGATAGGCGATGTGGATTTCAAGATTGTACTCAAGGACGGGAAATTCAAAGGTCAGGGATTCAGAGAATTGACTTTATCCGGGAAAGGAGACGAGCAGAGTACGACCCTGGCGTCTTTTGAAGCGCTTCTGCCGGATGGCGGCAGCATCAAAAATCTGGGACAGATAATAATCAGGAACGATACCGGATTGAGATCCATGGGATTGAAGTTTGAGAACGCCAGGCTCAGTTTCGAAAAATTCTCTTTCACTACTGATGGAGTGCTGGCATTTTCCACTGATCTGGCTACAGGGGAAGTTTCGCTGCGGCTCTCTGATGTGAAATACGGGGGCAACTCTGCGGGCAGTTTTATTTTGTCCGGCAGGATCGCAAAAGGTGATGTCCTGGTTGATGATTTCGGTTCAGATAATCCTGTATTCTCAGGCTGGAAGGGTAACCTGAAAATTTCTCTTTCCAAAGACAAGTTTTGGTTAAGAGGTATTAAGCTAAAAAATCAGAATTTCACACTGCAGGGGGAACTTTGCCTGCAAAACGACCTGACTCTTGAAGATTTTACCCTCAGTCTTTCGGACAGGCAGTTGGATAAAGAATGGGTTTCTTTGAAAATGGCCGGGGACTCACTGTCTGGAAGCTTCGATCTTGACTGCGGATATTTGAAAAAAATAACCTCTTTTGATAAACTTCCAGGAATTGTTTTGAAGGGCAATCTGATGCAGAACCACGGGCAATTGGAGTTTGCGACCGATTACAACGGTGAAAGTATCAAAGGCACCAGCTCTTTCTACCTGACTCACGAAAAAACCGGCTGGCATTTGACCGGGGAAGCCGAACTGGACGACTGCAAGATTGTGTTGAAGACCGGCGAAGACGTCAATCTCGACCGGGTGAATCTCTCACCGCTCAGATTCAAGCTGGAATTGCGTGCCGGACAGAATGTCTGGGTCAAAAACCAGTTTTTCAATATTGAGGTTTCCGGTTCATTCTTTCTGACCGGCGAAGACTATCCAGGCATTACCGCTTCAGGCGATGTCAAACTTGTGAGAGGAACTGTGAATTATTTCAATCACAGGTTTGATATTGTTACAGGAAAGGCGTACTATCAGACGCTTGCCAAATCAAAAGAAGACGGCAGCAAAAGGGAAAAGGTGATCGATTTGAAGCAGCGCGATAAACCCTTTGATGCAAAGTATAAATATCTTGATCCTGAACATGATTTAAAAGGAAAGGAGCATGAAATCGTCCTTTCACGCAATGAAAGCTTCATCGAAGGCGATACCAATCTTTTCCTGAACCTGACAGCCTACAAGAAAATCCAGGGAAATGATGTCTATCTGTCTGTGAATGGCCCTCTCAGCAATCTCCAGGTTTCCGCCTATTCAACCAATGAAATGGAAAAGGACAAGCTGCAGAAGATGATTACCGGCAGCACTCTGGGTTCCCTTGGAGACGATCAGTGGAGCGATTCCCGTTTCAGGGAAGCACTGAAATTCAATCTCAGCGAACAACTGATGGGCAAAGTCGGAGATAACATTGCCAAGGAACTTGAACTCGAAGAATTCGACATCGAGAGCGGGAGTGAAAAATTCAACCCGGAAAGCCTTGACCTCAGGCTGGGCAAGTCACTGAATGACAGAGTTTATCTCCGCTATTACAAAGCAATTAGAAGATACGAAGAAGACCAGCAGTTCGAGCTCAAGTACAAAACCAATAAACACCTGTACCTGGATGGAATCTACGATGATTACAAGCAGGAATACCGGTACGGCCTTAATTACAGTATTTCCTTTTAGCAAAAAAACGAGGGGGAACAGTGAGGGATAATCGGAAATGCATCATCAGAATTGCAGTTTTGCTGACATTATTTGCAATTCCAGTCTTTGCCGCAAACACCCTTCAGAAGATCGGGGTGATCGGCAACACACTTGTGGATAAGGATGTAGTACTGCTGGCGGTGAAAGCCAAGCTCGGCAGCGAACTGACCGAAGAACTGATCCAGGACAACATGAAGCTGATTTATGAACTCGGTTACTTCTCAAACGTGGGAGCTGAAATCGAGGATCTGGATGGGGGAAAATACCTGATCTTCAAGGTCAAGGAAAACGCCATAGTCAAGAGCATCGACGTGATCGGGAACAAAGTGGTTCCCCTGGTTGAACTGAACAAACTGATCAAGACTAAAATCGGCAACATTTTCAATATTCCGCTGTTCAATGCCGACGTCAAACGAATCAATGATTTTTATAAGGACAAAGGTTATGTATTGTCGCAGGTCAGCGATGTCAAAGTTGATGCGGAGGGCGCCAGCCTGAAGCTTTCGATTGTTGAGGGAAAGCTGGAAGAAATCCGGGTGGAAGGAAGCGACAGTACCAAGGACTGGGTCATCCTGCGCGAATTCGAAATCAAGCCCGGGAATGTCTATAACGCCCATAAAATCAGGAAGAGCCTGCAGAAAGTGTTCAATCTTGGTTACTTCGAAACAGTCAAACCCTCCCATCTGAAGGGTAAGAATCCGGATGACGTGATCCTGGTAGTGAGTGTGACAGAGCAGAGAACCGGTCAGGCTTCCTTTGGAGGTGGCTACAGTTCTTCAAACGGCTTTGTGGGATTCGTGCAGGTCGCCAAAAAGAACTTCCAGGGCAGGGGACAAACCCTGAATGTCAAGACGGAATTCGGCGGAGTTTCGAGCTATGAACTTGGATTCATGGAACCATGGTTTCGGAGGAAACCGGTAGCTGTAGGGTTAAACCTTTACAACACCAAGATCAACCGTGAGCAGTATGATAATAATGGAAGCCTGGTGGGCAATTACGACGAGAGCAGAAAAGGCGGTGCCGTCAGCGTCGGCAAGAAGCTCGCTTACTTCACGACCGGCACAGTCACCTTCAGGGACGAGAAGGTGTCCATTGATGCCAATATTCCGGGATATTTATATGGAGACGAGCATCTCCAGAGCCTCGGTTTTGAGGTTTCCAGGGATACCCGTGACAACCCGTTCCAGCCTACTTCAGGCCTGATGGATTCGATCGGCATCACCAAAACTGGCGGTTTCCTGATGGGCCCCAACAATTATTCCACTTACCAGGGCATGCTGAGGAGATATTTCCAGGTCAAACCGAAAAATGTGGTGGCAACCAGGTTGAGTTACGGCATCATCGACCTGACTTCAGGCGACGTGCCTGAGTACGAGCTGTTCGGCCTCGGTGGATCTTCCAATCTCAGAGGCTATAAAAACAGGGAATATTCAGGCCGTGAAATGCTGTATTCGAATACTGAATTCAGGCATATGTTCACCGACAAATTCACAGGCATCCTGTTCTATGATGCGGGCGACGTGAACAAGGAAATTGAAAACCATTTCAGCCTGAATAAGAGCGGTGTAGGCTTGGGAGTGTCGGTGAAAAGCCCGATCGGCCAGATCCGTCTCGATTACGGCAAAGGAAACAACGGCAGGGGCGGAAGAACTTATTTCTCGATGGGCGATTCATTTTAATTCAAATAAGCAAGAGGGAGGCTTTAATGAAAAAGTGTTTGTCAGCAATCTGGATCGTTTTCATGGGTGCTCTGGTGTTGCAGGCGGCAGACCTGAAGATCGGGTATGTGGATTATGAAAAAGTTTTTTCTGCTTATTATAAGACAGATGCGGTAAACGCAGATCTGAAAAAGAGGACTGACGACTGGCAGAAGAAGCTTGACACAAACAAAACTGAAATCGCCGGTCTGAAAGAGGCATATGATAAAAAGGAACCCACTCTGTCTGATGATCTGAAAAAAACCGAGCGCAAGAAGATCATGGACAAACTTCAGGAATATCAGGATATGGGTCAGGATCTTACCGGAAAACTGAAGGAAATGCAGTTCAATGAATACGAGAAGCTCAAGAAAGAGATCGACATCGTGATCAAGGATCTTGGAGCGAAGAAGGGCTATACTGCAATCCTGGACAGGAACGCTGTTTATTTCGGCGGGGAAGATCTGACCGACGAGGTGATCTCGATCATCAACAAAGAAGCCCCAAAAACCGCTCCCAAAAGCCCGAAATAGCATACGGGGCAGAGGATGATGGAAATTACCCTGAGAGAGGTTGCGGAAGCTGTCAAGGGAAAGCTGATTGGCTGTCCTGAGCAGAAAATCAGCGGTCTTGCCAGTCTGCAGGATGCAATTGATGGCGATTTGAGTTTTGTCGTCAGCAGTAAATATTACAAACTGGTAGATGATTCGAAAGCTTCTGCCCTTCTTCTTGAAGAAGGCCTGCCTCTGCTGGAAAGCGGTAAACCCTGCATAATCTGCAAGAACGCATATCTTGCTTTTGCCGATATGATCAATCTCTTCTATCCGCAGGAGAAGATCCAGCCCTCCATCCATCCCACAGCCGTGATTTCCAAAGAATCCAGAATCGGTAAAAATTGTTTCATCGGTCCTTATGCAGTGATCGAGGCTGGGGCTGAGATCGGCCCAGGCTGCATTCTGGAAGCTCAAGTTTATATCGGCAGCGGTGTGACAATTGGTGAGCGGACGCGGATTTATCCACGTGTCACCATTCTGAAAAACGTTAAAATTGGCTCTCAGGTGATTCTGCATTCCGGAACAGTCATCGGCAGCGATGGATTCGGATATACCAGATTTCAGGAAACACATCTGAAAATCCCTCATGTGGGCGGAGTGGTGATTGAGGATAATGTAGAGATCGGGGCTAATTCCACAGTCGACAGGGGTACGGTCGGGAATACCGTGATCGGTGCCGGCAGCAAACTGGACAATCTGATCCAGATCGCGCACAACGTCAAGGTCGGCCGGAACTGCCTGATCGTTGCCCAAAGCGGTATCGCAGGCAGCGCTACGCTCGAGAACAATGTGACCATGGCCGCCCAGAGTGGCGTTGTCGGTCATCTGACTGTCGGTGCGAACTCAGTGCTGGCAGCTAGAACGGTTGTCACTCATTGCCTGCCTCCGGGATCATTTGTTTCGGGATTCCCGGCCAGGCCGCATCAGGAAGAGACCAAGATCAAGGCTGCTCTCAAAAGGTTGCCGGAGCTTCTGAAAAGGATAGCCAGACTTGAAAAGATTTTTTCAGAAAAGAAGGAAGACTGATTTTCGCATAATTTTCCTGCGGTTATGCTTGTGTTTTTTTCTCTGCTGCATCCATTCAGCCGAAGCGGTGTCATACAGGGGAATCTCAGGCTTTCTGGGTATTCCTAACGCTTATCCTGACGAGGGGATCAGCTATTTCAGATACAACAATCTCAGCAATTTCGTGATTTCTCAGAAATTTTTCCGTTACCTGGAAGTCTCATTTAAAAAGAGGCAGTATTCAGATCCGGGAATCATTGGTTTGAAGCTCGGGTTCCTGCCGGAATCCGCTTTTTTTCCTGCGCTGGCTGCAGGCCTTCTGGATCTTAACGACCCAGGGGTGGAAAAAGGATTTTTTTTGACTGCTTCCAAAACCATCAATTTGCTGGGATTACGGCTTCATGGTGGAGTATTAAAGGAAGGAAATTTCAAGGACCCCGAACTCGCAGGGAAGATTTTCCAGCCCAAGGAAGTTTTTTCCCATCTCTCAGGTTTCAAGGCCTGCGAGAAAAGACAGTTTCTGGGGCTGGAAAAAAAGCTTTTCGCTTGCTGTGAGCTGCTGGCAGGAATAGAGTCTTCCGGGATCCTGGATGCGGGAGCCAGAGTAAGCCTGAATGGCATAAAATTCGAATACTGGAAACTGGATTTGAGGGACAGGGAAAATTTCAAAAATAATCGTGGCTTTATGGCGAGTTTTGGATATAATTTCTAGGAGTTGTTAAAAACCTGAGCCCCGCGAAGGTTTTGTTACAACTCCTAATCCCCGTAGCGTCCCAAAGCCAAAGGCTTTGGGATGAGAGCCACTAACAAACAAGTTTGCAAGTGGCTCTTCAGAGTGGGATCTAAGGAGTTCTTCAAGACCCGAGTCCTGACGATCATCATGTCAGGACATGAGGCTCTAACAGACAGGAATCCGTAAGAGCCTCATAGTATTTTTCTCTCTCCGAAAGGATCTTCAATGAAGCAGAAAACAATCAAGGAACCGATAAAACTGTCCGGCAAGGGGCTGCACACGGGAAATCCGACTGAAGTCATTTTCGAACCTGCTCCACCGGATTCGGGCGTCAAGTTCATCCGGATGGACCTGCCCGGGCAGCCTGAGATCAAGGCTATAGTAGAGAATGTAGTCGGAATCGAGCGCGGGACCACGCTTGGTTTAGGTGATGTTAAAGTCCATACGGTTGAACATGTGCTTTCGGCATTCGCTGGAATGAACATTTACAATGTGACCGTAAAAATCTCGGGGAACGAACCGCCTGCTCTTGACGGAAGTTCCCGTCCGTTCGTGGAAGCGATACTCAAAGCCGGCATCCATGAATCTGAAGTCGAACAGCCGGTGTTCAAAGTGGAAAAGTTTTATGAGGTGTCAAAAAACGACAAGAAAATACTGGTGATACCACATAAAAACCTGCGGGTTTCTTTCACCATCGACTATCCTCATCCGAAGATCGCTGTGCAGCATGTAGATTATGAGAGCAGCGAAGCAGGTTTCATCGAGGAGATCAATGGTGCCCGCACATTCGGATTTGTAACGGATTACGAGGAATTAAAGAAAAAAGGACAGGCTCTCGGTGCATCTCTTGATAATACTGTAGCACTCTCAGAAGATAAAATTCTCAACCCTGACCTGCGGTATCCCGATGAATTTGTCAGACACAAGATTCTGGATGTGCTGGGAGACCTCTATCTTCTCGGTCGCCCCATTATCGGACATGTGATAGCCTTCAAGACAGGGCATGCCCACAATGTCCAACTGGTCAGGCAGCTGAGAACCGATTTATTGAGCCGCAAGAACCTTGTCAACTGGAACATCAACGACATCAAGAAAATTCTTCCGCACCGCTTTCCCTTTCTGCTGGTAGACAGGATCATTGAGATAGTGGATGGAAAGAAAGCCGTTGGAATCAAAAATGTCACAGCGAATGAGAGCTTTTTCAACGGTCATTTTCCTCAGCAGCCTGTGATGCCGGGAGTTCTGATCATCGAAGCCATGGCTCAGGTCTCCTGTGCTTTCATGCTTTCCCAGACACAACACGCGGGAAAGCTTCCATATTTCACAGGAATCGACAATGTCAGATTCCGTCAGCCTGTGATCCCTGGGGACTGCCTCGAACTGACCGTTCATGTGCTGAAGGTGAAGGGAAATATGGGTAAGGTGCTGGGAGAGGCCAGAGTTAATGAAAAACTTGTGGCATCAGGGGAACTGATGTTTTCCCTGGTAGATGCAGGGAGCTGAGGGACGATCATGAAAGCTGATATCTCGAAAAAAGCCCAGATAGGTCGAGGGGTGAAGATCGGCTATGGTGCAGTGATCGGGGATTCCGTCGAAATAGGGGATCACAGCGAAATCGGATATCACGCGGTGATCATAGGACATACCAGGATCGGCAGAAACAACAAGATTCATCCCGGCGCCGTGATCGGCAACATCACTCAGGCTCTGGCTTATAAAGGAGAAGAGAGTTTTGTCCAGATCGGGGACAACAACAGCATCAGGGAATATGTGACTATCAATGCGTCTCCTGCTGACGGCACACCCACTGAAATCGGTAACGACAATCTGATCATGGCTTATTCCCATATCGCCCATCACTGCAAGGTTGGAAACAATGTGATCATAGCCAATTCCGGAACCATGGGAGGCCATGTCACCATTGAGGACAATGTGGTGATCGGGGGACTGGCGGCGATTCATCAGTTCTGCCGGGTAGGCAAACTTGCGATTATCGGAGGACTCTGCAAAGTGGTGCAGGATGTGGTCCCTTTTGTCACCTGCGACGGCAATCCTGCCGAGATCTGCGGACTGAATACGATCGGTCTGAAAAGAGCCGGATTGTCGCCACGGGATCTTTCAACCTTGAAAAAAGCTTACAGATATTTGTTCCGCTCAGGCCTCAACAATACTCAGGCGCTTAAAATCCTGGAAAAAGAGCTGGGGCACGAAGAGCTGGTCTGTTATCTGATCGATTTCATCAAAAATTGCAGTCGCGGCATCATCAGGTGATGCAGGAACTGTGCTCAGCCTGCCACTCGTTTCTGAATTTTCTTTTCCCCTTGAAATGCCCTGGTTGCGATGTCCGTCTCCCGCCGGACAGGATTGTCTGTATGGAATGTCTCACAGCACTCGAACGGGAATTCAATCCGGGTAGAATCCAGGTTGACGGGCACGAAGCCAGTTATGCCTATCCCTATGACGGCACAGTCAGGAAGATGATAATTTCTTATAAATTCAGGGGAAAATTCAAGCTTGCGCCATTAATGGCCGGGATCTTCAAGCGGATGCTGGGTGAAGAAGAAAAGGAGACCCTGCTGGCCGGGATTCCACCTTTCTGTGGTGCAGGAAACCCTGAGCAGGATCATCTTTCCCCGATCCTTGCCCTGCTGGCCGCATCAGGATATCAGGTCAGGCCCCTGCTTTTAAAAACCCGCAGGACAGAACGGCAGGTCAGGCTGGGCAGATCACAAAGGCTTACTAATCCCGCAGGGGCTTTCAGGTTGAATCCGGCAGAAAGTTTGCCGGAAAAACGCAGGATCATTATAATTGATGATGTTATCACCACAGGTGGCACGCTGCGTGCAGCCTGTGAAAGCTTTCCGGGCTGGGACATCAGAGGCCTGATGCTGGCGCATGGAGAAACAGACGGCAGAATGTAAACAGAGGACTGGATTGTGATGAAAAAACCGACCTACAGGCAATTAAATTTTTTCAGGAAGTTCCTGGGTGCCCTGTTTGTCTTGATTTTATTTTGCTATCGGAAAGAGAAACTTAGAAAACCCGCAATTTTACTGATTTTATCCGGATTACTGACACGCTTCTGGGCGGCAGGGACCATTTCCAAGAATCGAGAGCTCGCCAGGAGCGGGCCTTACTCCCTGACCAGAAATCCTCTTTACTTCGGCAGTTTCATGATGGGGTTCGGATTTTCAGTCCTGCTGCTTCCGGTTTCTCTGATCCTTGGTTTTTGCATAGCTTTTAGCTGTGCCTATCTGCCAAAAATGCGGCAGGAAGAGAGCGATCTGCGACGTTTTTTCGGGAGCGATTTCGAGAATTACAGTAATCAAGTTCCCCTTTTTTTTCCTAAGATTCATTCCTATGCCAAGTCGAAATTTTCTCTGAAACTTGCGGTGCGGAATAAGGAATACAACGCATTCCTGGCGATACTGCTGTTATTGGCAGTGATTTTCCTCGGAAGAAAGCGCTTTATTTGATCGTTTTCAGTGCTTCCTGGGCTGCGCTGCGGACAGTGAAACTCTCGTCGCTCTTAGCCATCTCCTGAAGAACGGGAATAAATTCCCTGGATCCAGATCCGAACCTGCTCAGGGCTTTGGCGGCATAGGTTCTGACAAATGGATCGCTGTCATGCAGCGCTATTCCATAAGCGGCAACCGCCAGTTGAGGATTTTTATCCATGCGGGTCAGAGCTTCATCCGCATATTCCCTCAAATACGAGTCGCTGCCGTTGAGTGCCCTGATCAGGGTTGTGCCTGTTATTTTCTTGTCAATGTCAATGGAATCCAGGGCTTTAATGGCCAGACGGCGTAAATAAGGATCTGAACTTGAAAGCGAGGCTGTGAGTTCCGGGATAGCCGCAGCAGAAGTGCTTCCGTTTTTTTCCAGAGCTTTGATTGCCAGCCGGCAGACCTCAGGGTCATTATCCTTTAACAATTGTATTACAGCGGGAATGCACTCAGGTCCTGACTGGACGTTTCCCAGGATTTTGAGGCAGAGCCGGCGGATTTCGAGATCAGGGTCGTTAAGCTTCGGAACTATCGCCTGGACTGCGCTTCCTGCCTGGTCTCCAAAGCGGTCCAGAACCTCCAGCACTAATTTGATTTCAGCGTTGTCCGAACTCTGCAATTTTGCACCAAGGTAAGAAACCGCGGGTCCGCCAATTCTGATAAGCGAGGCTGCGGCATTGTCTTTCACGGTTTTTATCGGGTCTGCTAGGCAGTTTGTCAACAAAGGTATGGCGGGTTTCAGGTCCTGGTTCGAGAATCCGATCGTTGAAGCAGCAGTGGCACGGATCGTCTGGTCTTTATGAGAGAGCGATTCCAGCAGCAATGGAAGCGCATCAGTGGAGACGGCCAGTTTTTTCAGGACTTCTTCCGCTTGAGTGCGCAAGGAATCGTCCTTGTCCGTGAGAGCTTTGGAAATGAGGGAAAAGGAGATCTTGAAATCAGGTTCGATTTCCCCAAGGGTATTAAGAATCTGGCCACGCAGTTCCCTGCTGCCGTCAGCATAAAGTGGTGTCAGCTGAACTGCCGTATCGCTGGCAGCTTTACCGTAATGCCCAAGTGTGTCGATCACGAATAAACGCAAGCGCTGGGAATTTTCTGAAAGGGCTTTTGTAAGATATGGAATTGTGCCCGGCTCATCACTGCCTATTTTGCTGAGCGCATCTGTGAAGCATTTCAGATCTGATGATTCGCAGTTTTTCAGACCATCCAGGAGCATCGGATAAGCAGACAATGCGGATTTGCCGAAATTTCCCAGGGCATTCGCCGCATACAGTCTGACGCTGTGATCGGGATCTGAAATACAGTTCGCAAGCGATGGAATTGCCGCCTCGCTGGCAAGAAGGCTGGCAAGAGTTTCTGAAGCGGAACCGCTGATTTTTTGATTCTTGTCCGAAAGAGCCTTGATCATTTCAGGCAGGGAGGTCTGGGCATTTCCCAGCATCTGGAGTGAACGGATTGCCTGGAGATTGATCTGCTTATTTGGATCGGACATGGCTTCCTTTAGAGATGCAATAACTTCGCTGCTGTTGCAGCCGGCGGTTCCCAGCGCGGAAACCGCCAGCAGGCGCACCTGCGGATCATCGCTTTTGACGGCCTTGATCAGAGTTGCGGCCAGAGATGACGGAAAACTGATGAAATGCTTCAGCGCAGTCACAGCTGCTTTTCGGACTTCAGTGTCAGGGTCGGCCAGGCATTCGGCCAGTGCCGAGGCAGTGGTTTCACTGCTGTCCGAACCTGAACAGGTGTCGAGCGCAGCTAGCCTGACCTGGGGATCGGCATCGCTCAGGAATTTCCGGCTCACCTGCTGTGCATCGGATCTGCCGGCATAAGCTTTCAAAGCCATTGCCCTGACCAGAGGATCCTGGCTGTTCAGCGAATTTGAGAGAATTTTCCCTAAATCATCGGCTCCGATTGATCTGATTTTTTGAGCAGCCTGTGAAGCCAGATCCGGGTTGCGGTGTTTCTGCAGAAGAAGCAGTGCGGAAAAAGCAGCAGGGTCGTTTCTCAGATAATCATCCAATTTTTTGGCAGCGAAATCCGCAACCTGGGCAGCCTGATCTTTCAGGGATGAAAAAATCAGCAGCAGCACTTCTTTGGGGTCAGCTTTTATTTCGATCAGGGATTTGATGATGAAAATGCGCATGTCGGGATTCTGGAAAGGGAATTCCGCTGAAATTCGGGAAGTTGCGTAATTCTTGCTGATCAGGCCGAAAGAATATAAACGAAGGTTGAGGCGGGGATCATTTCTGTACTGGACCATGAAAAAAATCAGGCAGAGGCTCAGGGAAAGCAGACCCAGCAGAAACAGCAGCTTCTGCATTCCGAAGGGTTCAGCTTCGGCGGGTTTTGGTTGAGCTGGTTTCTGGTCTCTGGTAATATTTGGAGTACGGGGAGGCTTAACAGCAACATGAGGCTGAGAAATTTCCGCATTCCCCACCCGTTTCACCGCAATTCCTTCTTTGCCTTTTTTTCCGCTGAATGGGTCTGAGATCAACCCCTGGAGCGGATCAGCTTCATTTTTCAGGTCTCTGAAACTCTTTTTGCCGCCCTTAGCTTCCGGAACCGCCTTCTGTACCTCCGGAGGATGGGTTGTTTTTTCAACATGGGTTGTCCCTGATTTGACGGCTTTCAGCTTGAGTTTGTCGGGTGTTTCCTGAATTTTCGACGGGCCGGATACGGATTCAGGCTTGGCACCCAGAAAATTGCGGATCGACTCATTCCACTGCTTGACTGTCTCAGGATTCGCATCCTTGGAATCGAACACTGATTCTATCAGTTCCAGCAGATGCCTGGGAATTGAAGTAAGTTTCTGTTTCGCCACAGGTACCTGGTAGACGGTCACAGGTTCGGTAATGCCTTTAAGCTCCATCGGCCCGATCTTTTCAGACACTATTTCACTGCGATTCATTAGAAGATATGTGGATTCACTGATGCCGATCGAACCGCCAGGAAAGCAGGGCAGGGCTTCCATCCTGGCCGCTATATTAACCGCATCGCCGAAAACATCGTTTTCCTCGATGGTCACGTCTCCGGAGTTGATTACAACCCTGATCAGCATCTGCTTGCTCTCGTCATGCAGCCGGTCATTGAATTCTTTGAGCACCAGCTGGACGATCAGGGCACAGACCACTGCATCTGTTGCACTGTTGAAGCCGCACAGAAAAGCATCACCCATGGTCTTGTAGATCCGGCCCTTGTAAAATTCAATTACCGGCACCATCAGCTGTTTGTGCCTGCGGATCAGATCCACAATCTCCGAACGGGAACTGGAGGTTGTAGTATTAGAAAATCCCTGGATGTCGGTGATCATGATCGAGAGATTCTGAGAGACAATTTTAGAAGGCATATTTTTTCCGGATTAATTTTTTATGACATTTTATCAGAGTTTAGAAAACTAATAAAGTTGTCTGAAAGCGGTGCTGACTCAAACAGTGCCTTTTTGCTTTCGCTGTAACAGAGAATCCAGATTGTTTCTGGCAGCTCGTGTCCATGGATGGTCAGGGGTCAGCACCTTTTCCCAGATTATCAGAGCTCTGCGATAAAGGGGTTCCGCTCCCAGATTGTCTCCCATTGTCACAAGCAGAGTCGCAAGATTGTGGAGGGAGAGAGCGGTATCAGGGTGTTCGGGATCCAATACCTTCTCCCTGATTGCCAGAGCCCTGCGGTAAAGCGGCTCAGCTTCGCAATAGCTTCCCTTATTTTTCAAAAGCCCTGCCAGATTGTCCAGGCTTCGAGCGGTATCTGGGTGCTCCGGTCCCAGAACTTTTTCCCAGATCGCCAAGGCCTTGCGCAAAAGGGGTTCAGCTTCCTGATAGTCCTCTTTATTGTAAAGCAGCATGGCAAAATTGTTCAGACTCAGGGCAGTATCCGGGTGCTCGGGACCCAATGACTTTTCCCTGATTGCCAGAGCCTTGCGTAAAAGGGGCTCAGCACCTTCATAGTCCCCTTTATTGTAAAGCAGCATTGCAAGATCGTTCAGGCTGAGGGCCGTGTTCGGGTGATCCGGGCCCAAGGCCTTTTCCCAGATCGCCAGAGCCCTATAGTAAAGCAGTTCCGCTCCACCATAGTCACCTTTATTTTTAAGCAGAGTGGCAAGATTGTTCAGGCTGAGGGCTGTGTCAGGGTGTTCTGACCCCACTTCCTTTTCCTGTATTGACAGAGCTTTGCGGAAAAGTGATTCAGCTCCTTCATATCTTGCATTATCTTGCAGGAAAGAGGCAGTCTGATTTATTAAAAGTGCGAAGTCGGCGGCTGCAGGAGAAGTGTTTTCATGATTTTCGATCATCAGATTGTATGACTGGACCATATCGAATCTGCCGGCAAGAGAAGCCCAGTAACCTGTCAATTCGGATCTTCTTCCCTCCAGCAGGAATTTTTTAAACATAGAGAGATCTGTAATACAATCTTTCAGGCCTGACCAGTTCTCAGCCCGGCACAGCTGCCAGGGCAGTTCGTCAAATTTCCTGTCATCCATTCCCGGATTATTCTCGAAATATCCGGCCAGAACCTGATGCAGCTTCTTTCTATCCTGACCCGAAAGATACATTTCTTTTGCGGCCATGCTGAACTGCCTGTGCAGGAAAGTCAGCAGGTATGATCCACCGATCATGCTTTCTAAAAGATAGGGAGCGAGTTCAAAATGAAGCCGTGCCCAGACCACGAACGGGATCTGTTTTTTCTCTATGGACTTTTGCAGTCTTAAATGCAGCTGGCTGTCAAGATAACCATAAAAATCAGGATCAGCAGCCAGAATCTCCAAAAGCTCTTCTTCGGATAATCCATTGCGGCCTGCGGCAAGATAACCAAGTATGCGGGAGACAATCATTTCTCCGCAGTTCTGGGGCAGAGACAGGCGCTTAAACAGGTCTTTGATGATGCCGGCCAGGTCAGCGCTCAACTTTATTTCTTCAGGCTTTGTAAATGATTTCCAGCGTCTGGCTTCCCCAAAGGCAATTTTCAAATAAAGGGGATTGCCGTTCCTTTTGAAATTATCCAGAATCAGGGAGCGCTGTTCTCCCGTCAATTGGCGGCCGGCTTTTTTTAACCAGCAATCCAGCAGAAGCGAGCCTTCACTGGCTGGCATATTTTGCAGTTCTTTGATGTTTTCCTGAGGGATCTTTTTCTTCAGATGCTCCAGGCAACTTTCTGAATCATCCCTGGACTTGTCGTTTGCCGTGATCGCGCCGGCAGATGTCGAGACCACCAACCTGACGTTTTCCGGAATTTCGGGAGGCAACCATCTCAATTCATGGGCATGGTTATCATTCGGCAGTTGATCCAGAGCGTCCAGAAACAGGAGCAGCGGTTTTCTGGCAGTAGCTGATCTCAGTAATTCCAGGAATTTCATTTCCAGGCCGTCATCATCACAAGGGATCGATTTTTCATCAATGCCATAATGATGGGCTATCTGGCGGCAGAGGCTTTCCAGTAATGAGTGAAGAGTCGATGAATCGGGCGTGTTCCCTAAAAACCTATGGATTACAACAAACGTGCTCTGCTCCGTATTTCTACCATATTTTTCAATCGCATCGGAGATCGACTGAGCCAGTAAAGCGGATTTTCCGCTGCCTGCTTGCCCGTAAATCGCCAGGGGTGCCTTTGGCTCTACATCAGGTTTCAGATAATCCGCGATGAACTTCCGGTATTCCCCCCGCCCGGTAAAGTTTTTTGCTATTTTCAAGCGGAAATTTTCATGGTTAATGATTTCTTTGGCGAGCGGGGTAAGTTTGACGTCATGCGCTATTTTATCCAGGATGACGCAGGACAGCGCCTGATAAACATCCCGGCACATTTTATCGATATGGCCGGTCGTCAGCTTGCCTTTTTCCCATCTGGCATCGTATTCAAAGATGTTTTGAGGCAGGGTCTTGTACAACATGTTCTTGAGTGAATCCGACAGGCCATGGGATTCCTGATCAAAGGCACCTCCCGCATCAGTATCAACAAAATCTTTAACTTGTGATTTCTTTGAGCGCAAGTCTATTTTCAGATCATCCAGATTGGATATTTTCCTGAAAAAGCAGAATACATGCTTTTTGGCGTTTTTGCTGTGTTCCAGGGCACCCTTGACAATTTCCTGCGCAACGGCTGAGACATTATAAAACAGGCGTCGATCCCCCTGGAAATCTCCTGTCGCCTGTCTCAAGATATGAGAAAGCCTCTGTTCAACTTTCTCCCAGCATTTCAATTCTGCATATTCGCCTGTCCGCTGCTGCAATACCCATAAGGTTTCAGAATCCTTTTTTTTGGATAAAGCGTTCAGGTCGCGTTTATACCATGAATCAAGCAGTTTCAGGTCTTCGGCCGTGAATTTACCCATTTTTATTTTCACGCGGAGCTTTTCCGAAATTTTATAATATTCACTTTCCGGTATCTCGGCAGGAAGCGGCCGCCAGCCATAGCGGTCACCGAGAAGAATCATGAAATTAGGCCTGGGGGAGACTGCCTGGCAGCGTTTGATTTCGGATAAACAGATCTTCATCGTCTGCTGGTCTATTGCATCTTCTTCCGTAATCAAAAAGCGCAGGTCGACAGCCTGAAAACGATAGCCATGCTGCCGGCAGAGCTTACTCAACTTCGGGAAAACTTTCGCCTGGAGCGCTTCCCTCTCTTCCCTGAGGTCGCTGAAGGTCGAACTGACATAGATCCGGAACACCCGGCTCGAGCGTTCGGTTTCCGTTTTTATCAGAACTTTTATGCCCTGACTTTCCAGTGTTTTAATGCTGTCGCGTGCTTTTTTCGAGACTTCCGGATGCCCTGACCTTTCAAGTTCGAGCAGAAATTCATAGTAATCCAGATCTTCAAGCTCCATGATGACGTAGATCACGGACAGCTGCATCTCTTTCGTTTCAGATTTGACCATCTCAAGCAGCGAGGCATAGATTCCGGCGTTTTTCTCATCTTTCAAAGCCAGGATCGAGTTCGCCCGGGTCCGGTTGTTCTCATCCTTCAAAAGCGGGATTATTTCCTTTAATTTGTCTTTATCATTGATTAACCTGATTGCCTCAACAGCATTTGCCCGGCAGCGTGCATCTTTTGATTTAAGATATTTTACCAGCACCGGAAGTGCCTTCCGATACTGGAGTTTTCCCAGACCGATAATGATAGTGGCGATTGCCTTGTGATCATTTTCTTTTGAAAGATGCTCCAGCAGTATTGCTCCGCCTGAGCCTTTTTCCACTGTATCCACTATCGCTTTCAGCCGCATCCCCGGGTCTGAACTGTTCAATACGGTCTTCAGCCTGTCCCTTGTCTCGGCAGTGTCCTGCGTTTCATGTTCGATCTCTTCCAGGCTTTCCGCTTTTATTTCTGCCTCTTTGCCCAGCTTTTTCAAGATCTCTTCCGCTTTCCCCACTCCTTTCTTTTTAAAGATCAGCAGGGTTTTAAGCGCATTGTTCCTGACAGTCAGATCGCGGTCATTGAATAATGTCAATACAGTTTCCATGTTTTCCTGAGTGGGGAAATACTGCAGCACATAGGCTGCCGAGGCGCGCATCGCGACACCGGGAGAACCGGCCATGGTGCGCAGTATTTTCAGAGTGTTCACTCCGCCGAGTTCCCTTACGAACCGTACCGCGTTGGCTCGGACTCGGTTGTCGGCATCCTCCAGTTTCGAGATCACAAAAGGATAGGCCCGCTCGCTGCCGATCATTTCCAGCGCGTCGATTGCGTTGGCCCTGACTCTGGGAATTTCGTGGGAGAGAAACGGGGCGATAGTTTTAATTTCGCTCTCTGATCCGAATTTGCCGATTGCAATCAGCAGGGCAGCCAGGATGTTGGAATCTTTTTCCCGGTTCAATACAGTGATCAACTCCGGGAGCTTTTCTTTCAAACCAGTATTGACCAGGTGTTGAATGATCGGTACCGCCTGGCTGCTTTCGGTCTTTCCTTCAAAAAAATTCTCGATTTCAGCAGGACTGAAATAGGCGGTTTTCTTTTCGGACAATTTGGGAGTGATTCTGCTTTTCAGAACATTCAAGGCTTTTTTGGCATAAAACCGCACTTCGACCGATTCATCGAAATCAGCTATTTTCTGCAGCGTCAGGAAATTTTCGCGGCTCGGTTTTTTGGCGAGCTGGATGATCGCCTGCTTGCGTTCAGTCTCATCTTCGGATTGCAGCAGTAAACGTATCTGCTCATTGACGGCATGATGTGGATTTTTATCTAATTCAGTCATCTGAGAGGCTCCGTTGAACAACCAACATAATTTCACGCATGATTGATGATACTAAACTATTGAAATGCAGTCAAATCAAAGCAATCAGGGATTTTCCCCCGTTTGTTTCCACCAGCTGTACAGCGCGAAATAATCAGCCGGCACCGGCACTGAATGCATATATCTTCCCATCATACCATGGTAACAGAAGAAGGGCTCTCCCTTCGAGCCTGACAGCCACCGGAGACGGCCAGAGCGTCCACCCTCTTGTATCATAAGCCCAGAGCCGTTCTCCCATCCGGTATTCCCAGATCCTGCTCCCGTCTGAAGCCCGTACTACATAAAGCGAGTTATCCAGTGATGGGAAAACTACAGCCTGCTCCCCCTTGAAATTGATCAAAAGCGGTGAACTTGCATTGTACTTTCCGGTTTGGAATTTCCATAAAACTGTGCCTTCCCTGGCGTCGAGACAATATAGATTGCGGTCAAAATTCGCGACAAAGAGGCGGACAGTTCCACCCAAACCGGTCAATGCTCCCGGGTAAATGCATTGCATTCCCATTTTGCATGTCCAGATTTCCTCCCCGGAATCCGCGTCAAGTGCATAGTAGACCCCGAATAGGTTTCCCGAGTAAAGCCGCCTTTGCGGAGTCGCTGCAACCATTGGCGAAGACGACATATTGACTGCAGTGGTGTGTTTCCAGAGCAGGCTGCCGTTTTCTGCGTCAAAACAATAGATGTTGCCGTCTTCGGAAGTGATGTACAGGCAGCCGCCGTCACCCTTCTTGATAAAGGCCGGCGAATACAGGGGACTTTTCCCGACAGCCTTCATCCAGACCGTGCTCCCGGTTTCAGGGTCCAGGCAGAAAACGACGCCGGCCTGTTCAGGCCTGACCGGCTTGTTGTCCGCATACCAGGCAGAGAGAAAAATGCGTTCCCGCTTTCCCACTGAACCAGAGATCGGGGAAGGGAAGATGCCGTCGAAAGCCGTGAAAGTCCAGGGATAGATCTCTCTGGACCAGATTTTACTGCCTGTACCTGCATCCAGGCAGTAGGCCACCCTGTCAGTGGAAACCACGAATACTCGGGTCCCATTTTGGGAATCGATCAGCAAGGGGGAGGAGTTGATCGGCAGGCCGGTGGAGAAGCGCCAGACCTTTGCGCCAGTCCGGGCGTCAAGGCAATAGAGATTGTGATCATAGCTGCCGCAGAAAAGCAGGGGCCTGCCTGAGACAGTTCCGGCAACCACTGATTCCGACCAGACGCTCATCCTTTTTCTGTATTCCCAGACATGCAGGCCTGGCGAAAAAGTCCAGAGCAGTTCGAGTGTATCAAAATTCAGATTCGTGCAGTTTTCCTTGCCCGGGCCGCCTCCTGCCATGTACCAGGGTGAATCGTCAGCTGGAATTGCGGCTGCCTGAGCGGTACAGGAAAGGAGCAGAAGCGGTATCAGGAGCCATTTAAACATCCGGTTTTCCGTCTCGCCTTCTGTATTCTGCAGTGCAGTTCTTTATGCAGCGTCCGCATGAGATGCAGAGCAGGGGATCGATTTTTCCCTTGAAAAGAGCGCCTGAAGGACATATTTTCCCGCAGGGCATGCCGCAGTCAATGCAATTGCCGTGGATGGAGTACAAAGAAGTTTTACTGCAGAGGGCCAGGAAAAAACCGGTCGGGCAGACATAGCGGCAGTATGGCATGCCGACAGCCAGGGCGGCCAGAATCACCAGGGGCAGTGAAATGATCGAAGAATAGTCGATTTCAGCTCCATACAGGGTGCACCAGACCTCACTGAAATAGATTCCCAGCACGCTGATGAAGAGGTAGACCGCCAGGATCGGATACTTCGCTTTCAACAGGGCAGGTTCCAGATCAGGCCTGAATTGAACCAGCAGCGCTATCCCCACCATGATAAAGCTCAGGATGGCAATCACGAATTCAAAGGCGAACTCATTGGCAGGCCAGACTTCATAGAGAAGCAGAGATGACAGAATCAGAAGCAGGGAAAGATAGATTTTTTTCGTGAAGCTTTGTTTCAGCGGAGAAAAGCGTCCGGATATTTCCTGCAGAAACCCTACCGGGCAGAGAAAACCGCAGAAAATCCGGCCAAACAGGAAAGTCGCGGAGCCCACGACCGCGATCAGCCAGAGCATGGAAAATGAGATCAGGTCGTCCTTGCCGATCTCGGAAAATCCGAAAGCTGCAAGCTTGACGATGCAGAGGCACTTGAAGAGAAAGAATACGAAAATGAAGGCAGTCATGATCCGGCAGAGATTCCGCAGGATTTCGTGGAAACTGGTTTTCCTGGCTAAGAGGAATGCAGCTAGAAGTAAAATTCCGAACACCAGTAAGAGAGGAAAGGCATCGATCCAGCTGCCTTTGATGGGAAGCAGCGGTTCAGACATGAGTTTTTTGATCGGATAGCTGATGTTCATCTGGGATTTTTCTCCGTCACGGCAGCAGCACCGCCTTCTTCCTGGTCTCATAAAGCCATTTCAAAACTATGAAACCCCAGAGGCAGATGATTATGAACAGCACTGAGAGTGGAGCCGCTTCACGCACTCCGAAGCGGGAAAAGTTGTCGTCGATCAGAATCGGGATTGTGGCCGGCCTGTAGGCGACTATCATCAGGCTGCCGGCTTCGGAGATGGCTCTGGAAAAGCAGAGGATGCAGCCGTTGAAGATACCGGCAGAAGCCAGGGGCAGCGAGACGCGGAGAAATGTGGCCAGGGGTTTCGCACCGAGCGAACGGCTGACATTCTCCAGCCTGCGGTCTACTCCAGAGAAGGCATGGATCGCGGAACGCAGCAGGAAAGGACTGCTCACGAACATCTGGCAGGCGATGATCCCGAGATAGCTCCCGGCAAAAGAGAGACCGAAACATCCGGAAAAGAATTCTCCCAGCGGGGTATTCGGCCCCAGCAGCACCAGGATCGCTATCCCCGCTGCAGTCTGGGGAACCATGATCGGCAGGTCGATCAGCGCGTCGATCACAGGTTTACAGCCGAATTCCTTTCTGGCCATGATGTAAGCGAGCGGTATACCGAATAAAAGGATCAGGATCGTGGAGACCGCGCTGGTCAGGCAACTGGTAAACAGGGCCTCTTTCAGTGCCGGAGAAAAGGATGCGACAAGCGTCTGCGCCTGGAACTGAAAGAGCAGGTTGATCAATGGGAAAAGCAGCAGGAGCAGAAGTAAGATTCCGATGCCCAGGAATATCTTCTCCATGGTATTTTCCACTCTGCCGGCAGTTTCCAGGACAATGTAGTAAAGAAATGAAAATAAGATAAAAGCAGGGATCCAGTAAGCTGATACCAGCAGAACCGAGGCCAGGAACAGGAAAAGGTAGCCCAGCTTGCGCTTGTCATGATACAAGCCTGAGAGCATAAATATCGAAAGCACAAAGAACAGCACTCGCCCGGCCAGGACGAAAATCAGCACGAACAGTAGAAGATAAGTGCACAAAAAGATTTCCCAGCTGAAACCGCGCCTTCCACTCTGCAGGGAACCGGAGAGTAAAAAAAAGAGATTGGCGCAGAATACAACCATCACCAGCGGCCAGTCTGTGGCAGTCTTTCCTCCTGGCAAGGGAATTTTTTCGATCACCTGAGGAAAGACAAGCAGGTGGATCAGTATCAGCACGACTAAAGCGGCTGCGATTCTGTCAATACCAGCTGTGCTTTTCAAAGTAAGCGCTCAACTCCTTCTTCAGATTTATTCTTTGAGATTCCCTCCAGACAAGAAATTCCCTGCAGTGCGCATCGTCGAAATTCTCATAAAGACTATTCAGGTGTTTCCGGAATTCAAGCAATGGTTCAGGGAGGTCCTTGAGAAGGGAGAGATTCGCAGCCACTTTTGCAAGCAGCAATTTATCGCCTGTTTCAGCTGCATATTTTGCCCCGTCCAGGGGATTGCAATGATAAAAAAGCAGGAGTTCTGTTTTGAGTTCGGCTGCTGTTGCCAGCGAAATTTCCAGGCTGCCTGCCGCGATCTGGGTTCTAATGGTCTGGATGTTATCAGAGAATGACTTCAGGGCGTTTTCCCAGTCCTTCCGCCCCAGATCTTCAGGCAGCAGGCGCAGCCAGTTTTCGAGCTTAGTCTGAAACAACATCCAGACAGAGGAAAGCTGATCCCAGTTAGTTCTGAAAACTGACGCTTCCGAAGTTCCGGTCTCATATTTGTTCAGCGAGAAGATCACGCTCCAGTATAGTTTGGCTGAAGCCGCCTTCATGTCATTGTTGGTTGAATCCATCACTGTGTAAGCCGGACAGGCTGAAGCAATTCTCAGCAGAAAAACGGCGCACAGCATGAGAATCCGGCTTTTCATGGCAGCAGTTTCCTCAGTTCACGAGGAAGATTTTCGGGGTGCAGCGAGGCTGCTTCCACTGTCTGATAGAAGTTGTCGGAGATTTCCCTGCTTTTCAGCATGAATTCACCGAATTTGAGGGCCAATTGCGGGTGGGGAGCACTTTCAGGGATCGTGAAGGCATAACAGATCTGTTGCCCAGAGACTGTAAATTCCTTCTCCCCGCCTCCGTTTACTTGGAAATCCACGCTGGAATAAAAAGCGGCTTCTGTGGTGGTACCCAGATTGATTTTATCCGGAAGGTCCACAAACTTCAGATTGAACTGCCTGGCGATCGATTCATAGATGAAAACGTAATCCAAAGCATAGCTCTGCAGGAGTGCCACCAGTTCCAGCTCGAACGGCCGCATGTTTGCCGGAGGGCAGTTCGCTTCAAGTGAGGCGGCGATGCTTTTCCCGGCAAGCTTTTCCTGATAGAAAACGTCTGATAGCTTCCAGCAGAAAAGCGTGCGATAGCCGCAGGGATCAAGGTCAGGATCGGCCCGTCCAAGTTTCACGTCCTTGCGGGAGAGGATTTCAAACCAGTTGTCTGAATTAATTTCTTCGCCGTATTTCGAATGTTCCCCATAGGCTATTCCCATTTTATTTCCTGCGAAAACAAGGGACCAGTCAGAAAACTTCGGATAAAGCAGTCTTTCAATTACCTGAGAATCCGAGACTGCGATGATGTCTGCCTGGCGATGCAGCTCAGAGGTTTTACGGCAGGCAGGGATGCTTCCTGAGGCCTCCAGGATGACTTCCACCCCGGGATTAGCGGCTTCGAATCCGGCTTTCAGATCAGACATCAGCCTGGAAAGGCTGCCGGCATGAAAGACAATCACCTGGGGAGAGTCCCCGCAGCCCTTGCAAAGCAGAGTCCCGGCTAAAATCAAGAGGTAAAAAAATCCGGTTGATTTTCTCATTCCGTTTAAAGTTTAACATTATCTTTTACCCGAGACCACAATATTTGGTAAATAGTTATCTTTGGGCTTAGTTGACAGATAGCAGGATCGCGGATAAAATTACTGATAGTTTCCAGATCCAGGAAATGCCGGGATTTTATTTGGCCTTGATTTATTTACATATCAGGGGGACAAATCACTTCTCCTCCGGAAAGGAAAAATATGAAAAGGCTCTTTCTAGCCGCTGTTTTAACTGCCATCTTTCCAGCCTGCGCTGATTTCGGCAGTGTGGATCTGGCTTTGCTGCTCAGGTTTCACCCTTACAACATTTTCTTCTATCTGCCTGAAAACGATGGATTTATAACAGCCAAATTCTTGAAAAACAACGAGTTCAGTATCCAGAATCTTGTTTATCTTCACTCGGATATGGTTACCGACGTAGAGAGGATGGGAGCACAAGCACTTCAGCAGATCAAAGGACTGGAAAAAGAAAACAAGCTGCTGGAATCCAAGAATCTCGAACTTTTCGAAAGATACCGGCGTGATCAAGCTGCCAGCGGCTCAAAAGCCTCAACTGAAACAGAAAAAGGTTATCTTTTGGAAAGGGAGAAAAATCGAGAACAAATCAGTAAAAACATCGGAAAAATCGATACTTTGACTGTAAAACTCGGTTCCTTTTATCTGGCAGGCAAAGATGAGCAGGATAAATTGAGGAAACAGATCAAGGACGATGTATTGGCTGCTCTTACCCGGTTAAAAAAATCCTGTAAACTGGAAAAACTGATATTTTATCCCGGAGCCCCCTCCAGAGCTGAAAACTGCTATAAATTTCCCATCCTGGAGCTCTGCAATCCTGATAAGGATAATTTCAATGATCAGGAACGGGGAAAATTTAACAATTTCATGAAATACGGGTTTTATTTCAGGCAGAATTTTTTAGCAGGCAGGGAAAATTTTATTCTGTGCGGCGGGGCTGATTATACCTGGGAAGCAGTGAGGATACTTTTTGAAAAATACAAGGTTTCCTCGGAATTGCAGGAAATTCTTATCAATACGTTCAAACAGGAGGAATCACGATGAAATACCTTTCCATCATTTTTTTACTGGCTGCCATCTTTGCTGCCTTGACCGAGCCGGTCGGCACTGTCGATCTTAACCTGGCGTTTTATTATCATCCTCAAGTGCTGCTTTATTATTATCCTGAGTTCCACACTTTCATGCGGCCGATCGAGGGCAGACTCACGGATTCGGTGATAGCGGACACTTTAAAAAACCGGAAACTGGAACAGGAGAGAATCAGAGCCAAAAACAAATCGAAACAGGAAGAAATAAAGAAAAAACTCAATGCTCTGGATGAGGAAAAAAACCGGCTCAGCATCAGAATCCTGGGAGAACAGAGCAGTATCTGGGAGCAGCAGCAGAAAGCTGCCAGCTCCAATCCTTCGGAATTAACCAACACCCTGAAACAGCATGAGGAAATGGAACGGGCCTTGAGCCCTTATCAGAAGAAGCTGGATTCCATTGAAATTCAATCTGATGAACTTAAATCCGAGCAGGAAAAATTGATAAACTCCGAATTTCTGGTGGAGTTTTATTCTCCTGCTGAAACTTCCAGGGAGATCGACCAGATAATGGCCGAAATCAAGGATACTCTGAAAAAAGTTGCAGGGAAGAGCGGAATCCAGCTGATTCTGAACAGCAGTTTTTATGATAATGAATTCAGCTCAGAAAAGACCACATCCCCCGGAAACGCGGGTGGGGATTATGACAGGATGAACATGGTCGTGAGCGGAGAACCGAAGACTCATAAAGACGATAAAGCGGGACCTGACGAAGGAGCAAAAATCTTCATCAAGTCTTTCATCTCCGGTTTCAGCGAAAAAAGATTACCCTTCAAAAGAGAGGATTTAAACGAATTCATTCTGGGTGAGAGCCATGATCTTACTGTTGATGTGGTATCCGCGCTCCTTGATAACAGCGAGATCAGCCCTAAATTCAAGGCTGCTGTAATCCAATACCTGAAGGATAGTTTGAAAGCGAAGTGACACTGCCTGACGAAACAATGGCGACTAAGGAAAGTAATATAATAATAATACTAATAAATTGCACGGATACTCTAGAAGATGAAAAATTATCGATAGGGGGAGCGGAGTAATGAAGAAAATCCTTGTATTGTTTCTCCTGTTTCTAATCGTTTATAGCGGATATTGTGCGCCTTCTTATGCCAACAGCGAGATTTATAAAAGGAACGGCCAGGTTTACATTCTGGTCGGAGACGGGCTAAACAAAGGCGTTTACGGGCCTTTCACTGAAAGCTCAGAGACAGTCATCGTGGACAATGGTTCAGACCCCAAGGCCAAGCGTCTTTTCATGCCCGGAGATTCCGGCAAGGCGATCGCTGTCGACATGTTCAACAATGTCTACCTGCTCTGCAACAAGACAACGGATTTCCAGACTCCGCGCGTCACACCCGCTGAGCTGGCTAGGCTTACTGCAGAAGGTTACGATCCTGCAATTCTGATCGGCAGGAACTTTTACCGTTGTGTGATGCAGCCGAACGGAGAGTGGCTGTATGCCGGCTATGGAGTCAACTGGTGGAATCTTGGTGGAGGCAGTGGCACCCACTTCGGCCATTATTACGATAATTATCAGAACAGATGCCTGCGCTGGCCGCAATGCGGATTTTCGACATACGGAGACTTCTGGGGCGGCGCAGTAGCCCCGCCTCTGTTCATTGCCGCCCATACCTATGGCGGGCCTGTTTTCAAGGACGATTTCGGAAATCTGCTGGTGCCTAACGGCTATGGCTTTGATACAAATAACCATGCGATTCTGCCTAATGGTTACCAGACTGCGATGCATGTCCAGCATTATTATGCTGTTTCCTTCATGTGTTCCCAGTTTGCCAGACTCGATAATTATCTGGAACGGGACCTGACCTTCTGGGATGATTATTATAACGACAGTCACCGGCCGATTACTGTTGCAGGAACATGGGACCCATATTCCGGGCAATTCAGCGCATTTGAACAGGTTTTTCACCTGTTTCAATGTAATTACTCTTATGAGGCATTGGGAGCATCCTGCGGCGATTCCCCTCCGGGAGAAAACTATGACAAACAGCCGATCGTCAGCCCCACAGGCCACATGGACATCGCAGTGAGCTGCACAGGCCGCCGGTATTTCTATACCACGATTCCAGACGAAATCCTGAAGATCGGCCAGATGGAAACAGTGGAAACGGATGCCCAGGGAATTGGCTATATGAAGCCTACTGCCATGACTGCCGCTTTCGTCCAGTGCAACCTTCCTGACAGAACGATCTCCATCGGCGCAGCTACCAAGGACCGCAGCTCTGACTGGTTTTATTATTCGGAATCCCCTCAAATGGCTGTCTGCGACCAGTGGGACGGGCTGGGCGGCATCAAATACGAACTATTGCCTGACCTCCGCTCTTTCAATCGCTCCAAGATGATCGGCGGTTACCAGATCGACCCCAGCGGAGGCCTCTCAGGAAGCCCCACTGAGGACAATACGATGAATTTCTCAATTCCTGCCACAATTCCAGGTACAATCGAAACCATCGCAGCCGACGGGAACGGGAATATTTATTATGGAATCAGGACCCAGGAACAGAAACCTGCAGGCTGGAATCCGGACACTGCCTGGCCTCCTGATCAGATCAAGAACTTGCAGGATTACACCTATGTTCCGCTGCCCGGTGATCCTCCCCCCACACCTGCACAGGCAGCTCTGACAAAAAGATGGGTCTCCGTACTGTCTGACGGCTGGTATTACCGTGTATACAGGGTCAAGGAAAACAATATTGCAGACCATTACCTGATGTTCAAGATTTTCATCGGTGGCAATTTATACCTGCGCCAGGATTATGGCTGGATGGCAGGAAACCAGGTGGTCTGGGATCCTCAGTTCAGTCATGGAGCAGTCTTGGACCTGAGTTCAGGGATCGATGTTAGAAAACTGGATTTGGATATTGCTGTGGTCAATATCGCAGGACCTCCGATCGCAGGCGACGACATATCACATGTGGATTTCGCGCTCACTGACGGAAGCATGAATCCGATCCAGCCCAAGGATCCGACCAAACCCAATGACGACTATGTTCCTGAAGACCAATGGTGCGATTATTACATTGAAAACCCGCCTTCCTTCGCAGGCGACCGGCTGAACAAAAACAACAATTACGGAGAACAGACACTCAAGAACCATCAGCCGGTGAATTTCAACGGATTCACAGGCGGCTACCCGATCGGACTGATCGAGGGCACGAATGCAGGGCCTGGTCTGATTTACTATGTGCGGGTGATCGATGTGCTGCAGAGCAACAATGTGCTTTATGAGTTCTGGATGCCAAATGCCACGAGCGGCAACAAAGTCACAGGTGAGAAAGTAGATCCGACTGTCACTCCTGTGATCGACGGCCAGCCCCAGAATGTGCTGACCAATGCCGGCCAGGGCGTGAAGATTGACATCAAGGTAACCAACGAGCCTGACAACTATTTGTATCTGGTCAGCGGCCAGCCCCAGATCGAGCGCAAGGGATTCAAGATTCTCTTCAGGGACCGCGGCATTTACAAAATCCAGGTGATGGGAGTATATCAGCGCTATAATTATGAAACCATGAAATATCCTTCTTTCATTGATGAGCGCGTTTCCCTCGGTTATGCCATGGCCACCTCCTGTTTTTCCACAATTGACTGGAGAAGCGCTGCCTGCTTCCTGCCCGGAGGTTACACTCCGTCAAATCCTCCGGATGCCTGGAAAAAATCCAATATGAACTTCATCGCAGAACACGTGGTGCATGTTGGCAACGAAAATGCGCCTACCCCGGGTTACATCCATCAGGTCAATATCCATGCCCCGCAGCAGGTGGACGAGGATACCGGAGTCCCTATTTACGCCACATTTTATGTGCAGTGGGGCAAGTATTTCCAGTACCATTTAGGAGACGCATCGATCACATCCAAAGTGGACAGTTATGATGGTGTGGGCATCTGGAACTACGACAAGCCATCGCCAGGCGGAGACGGCCGGAAGCCCAACAATTACAAACCTTCTGTGAACACTGACATCAACGACAAGGCTGCCTGTCTGACCGGCAGCCCGGGCGACCTGGTCGCAGGCGGAAGCGCTGACATCAACAGTGACGGAAAATCCACTCTGGAGGACTATCCCTATAATGGGATTGACGTTCCTGTCAGCAACGATAATGGCACCGGAATCTTCGGCACATCTCAGCTCGACCCTGGCGCAGGTAACTCCCATCTAGACAGGAAAAAGGACTGGGGCGAAATCCAATACCACTGGTATGTGGGTGCCTTCATCTTTGATAACAGTTCAGGTACGCCCATCTATCGCTGGACACAGACCATGATCAAAAAAGGAGATTTGTCAGACGACACAGTGGTGGAATACAGGAACAATACAGATGGGCCGCTGGACGAGACAGTGCCCTGGGACACCTGGAATCCTCCGAACTTCGCGGACAGGCAAGTATTCAAAGTCAAGCTGAATCTCACACCCCAGCAGAAGCTGTTTGAATTTGTGATGCCTCTGTCCGGCGCACCTGATTCCAAATTCGCCTGCTATTATCTCTGGCTGGATTTCGATTACCCGTGCGTGAAATGGGAACCCCGCGACCAGGTTCCTGATGTCGTACCTCCAAAGTATAATTACTATGACCTGACTTGCGATACCAAGAGGCATACCAGCTATCATGACATAGACACAGCCTCCCCGAATTCCAAGGATTTCGGGTATCAGATCGAAGTCGTGGATACAGAGGGCCCGGCTCTATATTATTACGTCACTGATGATTACGCGGACGGCGGCACCACAGCCGACCTCTTCCCAAGGGAAATCCAGTATGTGGTCCTGGACAACAATCCCAATGTGGCACTGAAGCCCAATGATTTCAAGCTCAGGGTCCAGATCGAAAACCCGACCGCCAACTCAGGGAACAGGCGTTTCGACCAGCTGCAGGACCGCACAGTGGACTCGGTTTACACTGATTACCAGAGCCAGCTTGATACCAGCGTCCAGATCCCTGAAGGTTCCCTGGTAGACCTGAGCGGTGACAGCAAGATAGATGATGATTTCGCACTTCTGATCGGGTCAGTGGATACCCCTCCTGATGATTCCAGTTACTACCATGTGAGCCAGCCCGGAAAATTGGGCGGACTCATGAGATACATGCATAGATTCCTCTATCTATACAACCCAAAAGACACCGTGGGTCCGCTGCCTGAAAACTATGCCAGTTACCTTTACTGGTATGTCTACGGCACAGACGGCAAGGGCAATTACCTCAATTCCAACGGCACTCCGATCATACCTCCGGAAGCTGCAGGTGAGGCAGTAGATCCGATTGCCCCATGGAAGTATGCTGCCAAGCTGCTGGTACACGACAATGACCCGCCTGAACTGTCATTCACTGTCGTAATTCCCAAACTGAACAGAGTGATCAAGTATCAGGTGGCGGATGACGACAGGGATGACATCTTCCTGGAACCGAAATATGGATTCGGGGATGAAGGCATGGGCGGCACCAGAATCGACGACTCCACCACTCCAGGCCTGACTGCCCTTGTGGATAATACGGAATGGGGCGGGACCGGACTGAATCCGCTTAACAACGGCACCAGCGAGCGCGGAAAAATCCGGATCATAGTCACAGGCGACGGGAAAAATGAGCCCAGGCTGGTTGATGGGAATGACGAGACTGTCGACAAACCCCTGAACATCTTCGATTACTTTATCGACAAGAATGTATATTCTCTCGATGCAATTGATCAGCCGATGCCGGGTAACAACTACATGAAAGCGGAGTTTTTCGATTTCAGTCAGTACATAGGAGACAAGACTCCTGACAAACCGAATGTGCTAGGCATAGACGAGGACATGAGAGTGGCATTCGAAGTCAAGGCCAGGGATAATGTGGACTGCATCGAGAACCAGCCATTCATCTCCCACAACCTGATCGAGGGACACAATGGAGCGTTCCCTGTGACATTCGCCGGTAATGTGAAGATCGAAGTCAAGAAAACACCTGGCGTTACCGATCCGGACGGGGCCTGGATCAATCTCCCGACTGAGAATATCCCGATCATGACAGACAACACAGGCCATAAGCATGCCATCTTCTTCACGCAGTTCAAGGAAAGCACACGCCTTGATTTCGAGCAACTGCCGCTGGAACCTGAACTGCTCAAGATCTCTGTCACAGACAAATCCAACAATACCAGGGCGATCCTGGTGCCTTTCTGGATCCTGGACACCAAACTGATGGACGAACTGCTGAAGAGACAGAAGACCAGAATCGAATACAATCATGAGTGAACCAAAAGGGCACGGGAAACCGTGCCCTTTTTAAGGATTTTCCCCTGACCGTCTCAGCCAGCTGTGATGTTCGAAATAATCAGCCAGCACTTTTTTCAGAACAATTCTGTGATCTTCTTTCCATTCCAGGAAGGATTTCCTGTGCGGCTCATCAAAATTTTTGTACAGTTCCCCGATTTTCTTTTGAAACAACACAAGTTCAGGCGGCAGTTCATCTTTAAACCAGGATACATCCGAAAAAACTATGATCATAGTACCGCGGTCCCCGGTTTTTGCCGCATCCCTGGATGTATCCAGGGGATTGAAATGAAAAAAAAGCAGCAGATCGATCTTGAGTCCAGTCATCTCGCTGAGCGCTGTTTCCCCGCTTCCTGCTGCAATTTCTCCGTGTATTTTTCCGATAATCCGCTGAAATTCTCCCAACGCGGCATTCCAGTCTTTCACGGAAGTTTCATCAGGGATCAGCCTGAGCCAGTTTTCCACTTTGGTCTGGAAAAGGGTCCAGGATACTGAGACATCGCTCCAGCGGGACTTCAGGGACTCAAGCTCGGCTGTGCCGCATTTTTCGAATCCATTGATGCTGGAAATGATCTTGAAAAACGATTTTGCTGAGGCTCGCTTGATGTCGTTGAAGGTCGAGTTTCTGAAATTATAGGCTGAACATGAATTCGAAGTTCCAGAAAAAAGCAGAAAAAAAAACAGGGTCAGAAATATCTTCATCGTCATGTTGGCCTTGTGAAATCAATTATACAGGAAAACACCTCCAAATTACTACTTGATATGGCAGAGGCTAAAATGTCATACTGATAATGATTTCAAGGGGTAATTATGAACCTTTCGGGAAAACGCCTGCTGCTTCTGCTGACTCTGGCTTTTTTCACTCTCTGCCAGGGATGCGGAGAAAAGAAAAAACTGGTTGTCTTTCATGCCAGCAGCCTGACCGCTCTGATGAAGGACATGAAAGCTGAGTTCGAGGCAGGAGAACCGGGTGTGGAGATAGTGCTTGAGCCTTCAGGCAGTTTTGCCGCCTGCCGGAAGATTACTGAACTGAAACGCAGAGCTGACGTCATCGCAGTGGCGGATTATGTGGTGATTGAACGACTGCTGATCCCTGAATTCACAGACTGGTATGCTGATTTTGCAGGAAGCAGGATGACTGTCGCATACGGAGAGCACTCTCAATATGGAACAGAGCTGACAGCTGACAACTGGTATGAAATCCTTGCCAGGCCGGATGTGAAATTCGGGCGTGTCGATCCCAACCTTGAACCTGCTGGATACCGCACCCTGTTCTGCTGGGAGCTTGCAGACATAGTCTATCGGGAGAAACTGGGAGGCAGAAGCATCGCTGTTATGCTTAAAGCCAATTGCCGACCTGACAATGTCTGCCAGACTGAGTCTCAGCTTGTTCCCAGGCTTCAGAACTATTCGCTGGATTATGCCTTCATCTATGAATCATCCGCCAAGAAGTATCATCTCAAGTTCATCCGGCTGCCTGACAGGATCAATATGGGAAGCACTATGGAGGCCCAGTTCTATTCCCAGGTTACCACTGAAGTGACAGGCAGCGGTAAAAATACGGTCTCCCTGACAGGCGGGCCTATCAGGTATGCGTTCACAATTCCGAATGATGCCCCTGACCGCGGAACAGCATTGAAATTTGGAAGGATGCTCCTGTCACGCTCAGACCTGGTTGAGAAGAATTTCTTTGATCCTGCACCTGGCGGATCAAAAAACGTCCCGCTTGAAATCTTAAAATAGAGCCAGATTTATTACTTGAAAAAACCGTACTTCGAACCGCAGGTTTCCTTGCAGGTTCCACAGCTTATGCAGAGCAGGCAGTCTATACCCTGCTCACTGATCGCGCCTGACGGACAGGCTTGCCTGCATGGTTCGTGTATCGGAGGCAGATGGCCCAGCTTAAGCCTGTAGAAAGCGTCTTTTCCGATAAGAGCCAGAAACAGACCTGTCGGGCACATGAATCTGCACCAGGGAGTGGCCACGATAAACGAGGCTGACAGGACAATGCAGAGCGAGATCAGTGAGGAGGTGTCTGCCTCAAAGCCATAGAGCGAGCACCAGGCGTCACTGAAATAAATACCCAAGAGGCTCAGCGCACTATATACGAACATCGGTACATAACGGAAGTTCATCAGAGCCTGCTCCAGGGCCGGGCTGATCAGGAGCAGGAAAAGGCTGATCATCATCAGAAAGGCGAAGACAGCAGTGACATATTCCACTGCAAATTCATTAGCCGGCAAGGTTCTGAGCATGGTGACCAGGGCTGTGCAGAACAATGCTGTTAGGAGGATCAGTTTAGCAGCTTTTCCTTTCACCGGGGAGATTGAATTCACTATTTCCTGCAGAAATCCAAGCGGGCAGACCCAGCCGCAGAAAATGCGTCCCGCAAAAAACGAGAATCCTCCGACTACGGCAAACAGGCTCAGCTGGGAGAATGAAACCAGGTCGTTTTTTCCGATTTCGCCGAGCCCGAACATGAAAAGCCGCATCAGGCAGAGGCATTGATACACGAAAAGGGCAAAAACCAGCAGGGAGATGGTCTGGACGGCCCGCCTCGCCCGCTGCAGCCATGCATTCCGCAGATTTATCATGAATATCATCCCTGCTATCAGAAGCAGGGAGATCAGGGCTAACGGAAAACCGTCGAACCAGCTTCCCATCACCGGCAGAAACGGTTCGTCGAAGAATTTGTTCAAATTTCCTCCAGTAACATCAAGCTTGTTTCAGCCTTCTCTTCTGGTTTTCATAAAGCCACTTCAGGGAAATGAACCCCCAGAAGCAGATGCCCACAAACACTACTGTGATCGGGGCAGCCTCCCGCATGCCGAACTGATTGAATGTGTCATCGATCATGATCGGGATCGTGCTCGGCCTGTAAGCTACGATCATCAGGCTGCCTGCTTCGGAGAGAGCCCTGGAAAAACTCAGGATGCAGCCGTTGAAAATCCCAGGCGCGGCAAGTGGCAGGGTGATCCGGAAAAAAGTCAGGGCTGCAGATGCACCCAGCGAGCGGCTGGCATTTTCGAATTTCGCGTCCACCGCTTCAAAGGCATTGATCGCAGACCGTACCAGAAATGGGAAACTGACAAAGATCTGGCAGCAGATAATGCCGATGGCTGTTCCGGCAAAAGACATTCCGAATTGCTGAGCTAAAAAGTCTCCCAGAGGTGTTTTAGGGCCGACCAGGACCAGAATGGCGATTCCTGCCGCTGTCTGAGGAACCATGATCGGCAGGTCGATCAAAGCATCGACTGCGGCTTTCAGCCTGAAATCGTTCCTGGCCATGATATAGGCAAGCGGGACACCCAGTACTAGAATGATCAGAGTCGAGATCAATGCTGTGACTGCACTCAGTTGCATGGCATTCCATATTTCCGGACTGCAGGCATTGATCAGGGTCTGGGGCTGATACTGGAAAAGCAGGTTAAGCAGCGGGAAAATCACCAGCAGCAGAATCAGTCCGCCCGACAAGGCCAGCACTTTTTCAAACCCGCTGCTCAGGCGTTCCCATAGCCCGCTTAAAACAGCGTAGATGAAAGATAAGAGCAGACATCCTGAAACCCAGTAAGCGCTGAATGCAATGAGAGAAAACAGGAAAATGAAGAGATAAACTGTCCGATTCCTGTTGTGATACATCCCGGAATAGAGAAAGACCCCCATCAGGAACAACAGAAGTCTTCGATTCAGCAGGAAGAGAAAAACCAGCAGGAGCAGGTAGCCGGAAAGATACAGGCTCCAGCGGAAGTCTTCCTGGTTTTCCTGATACTTCAAGCCGCAGAAAACAAACCAGAGATTTCCGAGAAGCAGGAGCAGCATAGTCGGCCAGTCATAACCGGAAATCCCGCTCAGCAGGGGGACGACATTCATTAGCCAGGAAAACACGATAAAATGCAGAACAGTCACAAAAGTGAGCAGCAGAAAAAGATTTTTGACCTTACCAGGCACTGGAGATCTCCTGCATTTCAAACATAACATTGAAGCCTTTAAATTTTAATTATACCATGACAGAGATCTGAAGGATCTGCCATGATCCTGACTGCCCCCGGAATTGGCAGTAAAACATGCCAGATTTAGTTGACAGATCATAGAATCGCGGATAGAATTTAGTCAGTTTTCTGATACATGAAATGCCGAAATTATTGACGCATTTCAGTTTCTGTATCTTTGTCGGCATGAAATGAGCATGACTCAGTCGGAAAGGGAAAATATGAAAAGGCTCTTTTTCGCCGCTGTTTTGGCTGTCATCTTTCCAGCCTGTGCTGATTTCGGCAGTGTGGATCTGGCTTTGCTTTACAGGCTCCACCCTTACACAGTTTTCTTCTATCTGCCTGACACTGACGGGTTCATTTCGCTCAAATCGCTGAAAAACAACGAATTCAGCCAGGCCAGCCTTGCCTATGTCCGCAGGGATTTCATCGCAAATTCCGAGCAGGGAGACAATGAACTGAAAAAAGAGCTTAATACCCTGATCAAGGAGAAACAGGGGATCGAAATTCAGAGATCAGACCTTGTAAATCAATACAGAAAAACTGAAACAGGAAAACCAAGTTCAGAACAAGAGAAAAAATATCTTGCCCTGCAGAGTGTACTTTTGAAGAAACTGATTGAAGTAGGCGGAAAAATCGATAAAATCATGAAGAGTTTTTCAGCATATTCAGCGACGCAGGAAGAGCAGAAAAAAATCAGAAAACAGATCTGGACGGATATTAATGAAGGGATCAGCAAGGTTAAAAAGGCGCATCAGGTCGAGAGGATCATATTTTATCCCGGAAGTATCAATTCTGCCGCTTCTGTGATTTACCATATCAACGATCTGTGCGCCCTGGACAAAGACAGTTTTACTGAACAGGAAAGGCAGAGATTTTCATATTTCATGAGCCAGGGATTTAAATTCAGGTTAAACAGCTTGACTGACAGGGATAAATTCATCGTCTATGGTGGAGCTGATTATTCCCTGGAGATTTTGCAGGGAATTTTTGAAAAATATAAATTCGCTTCTGAACTGCAGGAAATGCTCGTTAATGCCCTTAATAAGGAGGAAGCAAGATGAAATATTCAGTCCTGACATTGTTGATGGTGTGTTCAACCCTGCTCGCTGAACCTGTCGGAACCATCAATCTGAACCTGGCTTTTTATTATCATCCCATGACAATTCTTTATTATTATCCTGAAGCAGGGACTTTTCTGCGTCCGGTAGAGGGAAAACTGACTGTCAGTGCGATTGAAGAAGCCAGGAAAACCCGCAGCGTCGAAAAAGACAGGCTGAAAGCCAGGAATAAGACGCGGAATGAAGAAATTGCCAAGAGGCTGAATGATCTGGCAGCTGAGAAAAACCAGACCTGCAGCAGGATTCTCGGCATGAAAAGCAGCCTCTTTGAAGAGCAGCAGAAAAAAATGACCGGCAAAGTGGACATTGCCAAGCTGAATCTCCAGTTTCACGACGAGGCTGAGCGTGCCATGAAGCCATATCAGGACAAGCTGGATTCACTGGAACTGGAAACTCTGAAACTGAACAGTGAGCAATTGCAGTTAAAGCAGTCGGAATCTTCAGTGGAATTCTACACCACCGGGGAAGCTGCCCAGTTAACTTCCAGGATTCTTGCTGAAATCAAGACTGCCCTGAAAACAGTTGCAGATAAAAAAGGGATCAAGCTGGTCCTGAACAGCGGGGTTTATGAGAATCTGCTCCCATCCGGATCTTCAGATTCCGGTAAACTCACTGCCAATTACGAGCGGGTGAACATGATGTCTGTGGGAGAGCCTAATTTGGCAGAAGGCCAGAAAATGAGCCCTGAAGACAAGATCAAGACCTTTACCATGTCTTATCTTTCGGAACTGATCGCGAAAAAAAGTTCTCCAATGGCCAGGCCCGACTTTTCCGAATTCATACAGAGCGAAAGCCAGGACCTGACTTACGAAGTTGTTGAATCCCTGATCGGAGCGAGTGAAATAAATCCCAAATTCAAGGCTGCAGTCCTGCAGTACCTGAAGGATAATCTCAAGTCCTGACCGGGCAGCAAATGAAACGATTCCAAAAAATCGGAGTAAACATTGATAGTGCACAAAACGGAAAAAAATCTGACTGTAAATAAAATTCAGGGGGGAGCGGAACAATGAGGAAAATCTTTCTGTTGTTGCTCTTAATGGCAGGCAGTGCGGTTTTTGCAGTAGCGACATATTCCAATAAGGATATCTACAAGCGCAACGGCGATGTCTATGTTCTGGTCGGCGATGGAATCAACAAGGGAGTTTACGGTCCTTTCCATGAGAGCACAGAGACCATTATTGTGGACCAGGGAAATGACCCCAAGGCCAAACGGCTCTTCATGCCGGGCGATTCAGGCAAGGCGATCGCTGTCGACATGTTCAGCAACGTATACCTCCTCTGCAACAAGACTACTGCTTTCGGGCCGCCCCGCGTCACCCCTGCGGAGCTGGCCAGGCTGACCGCTGAAGGATTCGATGTCCCCACTCTGGTCAACCGGACTTTTTTCAGGGTAGTGATGGGTATCAACGGGCAATGGATCTATTGCTCTTATCCCAACAACTGGAACAACCATTTCGGACACGGATTCAATGTCCACGGCTGGAGATGGTGGGTAAGCGGGGGACAATGGGGCTCGGCCTTTGATTTCAACACCAATTTCTGGAAAGACGATTTCGGCAATCTCCTGGTGCCCAATGGCTGCGACATAGACACCAACTGCTTTGCCCAGCTCCCCAACGGTTACTTCACTTTCATGCACTGCAACGATAACATTGGCTGGGGCCATTACGGACGTGGCCAGCATTCCCTGATCAAGAATTACGAGGAGCGGGACCTCACTTTCTGGGACGATTATTACAATGACCCTCACAGGCCGATCGCTGTCGCAGGTTCCTGGGATCCTTATTCCAGTCAGTTCAACGCATTCGAGCAGGTTTTCCATCTGTTCCAGTGCAACTATACCTATCAGGCTCTGGGCGCATCCTGCGGAGACTCTCCTCCTGGTGAAAACTATAATGACCAGCCCAACGTTTCTCCCACAGGCAGGATGGACATAGCAGTGAGCTGCACTGGCCGCAGATATTTCTATACCACTGTTCCGGATGAGATCTTGAAAATCGGACAGATGGAAACTGTGGAAACCGATGTAGACGGCCTGTCATACGCGAAGCCTACTGCCATGGACGGCAGCGCTCAGCAGGTGAATCTGCCTGACCATACTTCCTCCATCGGAGCTGCCACCAAGAACAGCCAGGAAGACTGGTTTTATTACTCTGATGCCATAGACATGTGCGTGGCAGACCAGTGGGACGGCCTGGGCGGCATCAAGTACGAACTGCAGCCTGACCTCAGGTCCTTCAATCGAACCGAGATGATCGGACTGACAGCAGGCACTTCAGTGACTTTTTCCATCCCGAACAATGTGCCGGGTACGATCGAAGCCATCGCTGCAGACGGACAGGGCAATGTTTACTATGGGATAAAAACCCAGGAATTGAAACCCCAGGGATGGGATCCCAATACCTTGTGGCCGCCGGACCAGGTCAAAGACATCAATGATTACACATATGTTCCACAGCCTGGCGAACCGCCTCCCACTCCACAGCAGGCCAAGCTGACCAAAAGATGGACTTCCGTCTTTTCCGACGGCTGGTATTACAGTGTCTGGAGGGTCAAGGAAAACAACATCGCAGACCATTACCTGATGTTCAAGATCTTTCTGGGCGGGAACATCTGGAAGCGCCAGGATTATGGCTGGTACGCGGGAAACACTCTGGTCTGGGACCCGTTTTTCAGTTCTCCCGCAGTGCTCGACATGAGCACAAGCATGGTGGATGTGAGAGCAATAGATACAGACATTGCAGTCGTAAACATAGCCGGCCCTCCGATTGCGGGCGATGACATCTCACATGTGGATTTTGTCTGCATGGATCCTGATTCCAACAACACGAATCCATTGCCTCCCAAAGATCCGGCTAAACCCAATGATGACTATCTGAAAGAAGACCTGGCTTATACATTTTACATTGAAAACCCGCCTTCTTTTGCCGGTGACTACCTGAATAAAAACAACAATTACGGCGAATCAACGCTTTCGACACATCAGCCTTTGAGTTCCAACGGATTCACAGGCGGCTACCCGATCGGACTGATCGAGGGCACGAACGCAGGCCCAGGCCTGATCTATTATATCCGGGTGATCGATGTGCTCCAGAGCAGCAATGTACTGTATGAATTCTGGATGCCCAATGCCACTCTCGGCAATAAAATCACAGGCGAAAAAGTCGATCCGTTTGTCAATCCTCCGATCGACGGGCAGCCCCAGAATGTGCTCACCAGTGCCGGACAGGGCGTCAAGATCGACGTCTCAGCTACCAATGAGCCTGACAATTATCTATACATGGTGAATGGTGCGGCTCAGATCGAGCGCAAGGGATTCAAGATTCTCTTCAGAGACCGCGGCATTTACAAAGTCCAGGTTCTGGCCGTATATCAGCGCTACAATTATGAGACAATGAAATTCCCCTCTTTCATCGACCAGCGCAAATCTCTTGGTTACGCCATGGCCACTTCCAGCTCCTGCCCGTTCGAGTGGAGAGACGCGAAATGCTTCCTCCCGGGCGGATATGCGCCATCAACTCCTCCGGCTGCCTGGAAGAATTCAGACATGAATTTCATCGCAGAGCATGTGATACATGTGGGCAATGAAAACGCTCCTACCCCGGGTTACATCCACCAGGTCAACATCCATGCCCCGCAGCAGGTGGACGAGGATACCGGAGTCCCGATTTACGCCACATTCTATGTGCAGTGGGGCAAGTATTACCAGTTCCATCTGCATGATGCCGGATCCACTTCCCTGGTGGACAGTTATGACGGAGTGGGCGTCTGGAACTACAAAGGCGACGGGCTTAAACCCAACAACTACAAACCTTCTCTGGCCACTGACGTCAATGATAAGGCCGCCTGTCTGACAGGCAACCCGGGCGACCTGGTCCCAGGCGGATCAGTTGACATCAACAGCGACCAGAAGACCACTCTGGAGGACTATCCCTATAACGGGATTGATGTTCCTGTCAGCAATGATAACGGGATCGGGATCTTCGGCACATCGCAGCTCGACCCTGGCGCAGGCAACTCCCATCTCGACAGGAAAAAGGACTGGGGCGAGATCAAGTACCAGTGGTGGGTAGGTGCATTCATCTTCGACAACAGCTCAGGCACCCCCATTTACCGCTGGACACAGACCATGTTCGAAAAAGGAGATTTGTCAGACGACACAGTGGTGGAATACAGGAACAACACTGACGGGCCTCTGGATGAGACAGTGGCCTGGGACACCTGGAATCCTCCGAACTTTGCGGACAGGCATGTGTTCAAAGTCAAGCTGAATCTCACGACGCAGCAGAATCTGTATAAATTTGTGATGCCTCTGTCCGGCGCACCTGATCCCAAATTCGCCTGCTATTACCTCTGGCTGGATTTCGATTACCCATGCGTGAAATGGGAACCCCGCGACCAGGTCCCGGACGTAGTGCCCCCAAAGTTTAATTACTATGACCTGACCTGCGATACGCCAAGGCATACCAGCTATCACGATATTGATACCGGGACCCCGGGTTCCAAGGATTTCGGGTATCAGATCGAAGTCGTGGATAAAGAAGGACCTGCGCTTTATTATTACGTCACTGACGATTACGCGGACGGCGGCACCACAGCCGACCTCTTCCCAAGGGAAATCCAGTATGTGGTCCTGGACAACAATCCCAATGTGGCGCTGAAGCCCGATGATTTCAAGCTCAGAGTCCAGATCGAAAACCCGACCGCCAACTCAGGGAACAGGCGTTTCGATCAGCTGCAGGACCGCACTGTGGACTCGGTTTACACTGATTACCAGAGCCAGTTGGACATGAGCGTCCAGATACCCGAAGGTTCTCTGGTAGACCTGAACGTTGACGGCAAGCTGGATGACGATTTTACCCGTATTATCGGCTCAGTGGATAATCCGCCTGATGATTCCAGTTACTACCATGTAAGTCAGCCTGGGAAAACAGGCGGACTTCAGAAATACATGCACAGATTCCTCTTTCTTTACAATCCAAAGAGAACTGTTGGTCCTTTGCCGGAAAACTATGCCAGTTACCTTTACTGGTATGTTTACGGCACAGACGGCAAGGGCAATTATCTCAATTCCAACGGCACTCCGATCATTCCGCCTGAAACTGCAGGCGACGATGCCAATGCCCCCTGGAAATACGCTGCCAAGCTGATGGTGCACGACAATGACCCGCCTGAACTGTCATTCACTGTCGTGATACCCAAACTGAGCAGGGTGATCAAGTATCAGGTGAATGACGATGACAGGGACGACATCTTTCTGGATCCCAGATATGGATTCGTGGACGAGGGCATGAACGGCATTAAAATCGACAATTCCACCACTCCCAGCCTGACTGCCCTTGTGGATAATACGGAATGGGGCGGAACAGGCCTGAATCCGCTCAACAGCGTCACCAGCGAGCGCGGAAAGATCCGGATCATAGTCACAGGCGACGGGAAAAATGAGCCCAGGCTGGTGGAAGGGAATGACGAGACTGTCGATAAGCCACGTGACATCTTCGACTATTTCATCGACAGGAATGTGTATTCCCTCGATGCCGTGGATCAGCCGATGCCAGGCAACAACTACATGAAAGCGGAGTTTTTCGATTTCGGCCAGTACATTGGCGACCTGACTCCGAATAAGCCGAATGTGCTAGGCATTGACGAGGACATGAGAGTGGCTTTTGAAGTCAAAGCCCGCGACAATGTCGATTGTATTGAAAATGCACCTTTCATCTCCCACAACCTGATCGAGGGACACAATGGAGTATTCCCTGTGACTTTCGCCGGTAATGTGAAGATCGAAGTCAAGAAAACGCCTGGCGTTACCGATCCGGACGGGGCCTGGGTCAATCTCCCGACTGAGAATATCCCGATCATGACAGACAACACAGGCCATAAGCATGCCATCTTCTTCACCCAGTTCAAGGAAAGCACACGCCTTGATTTCGAGCAACTGCCGCTTGAACCTGAACTGCTCAAGATCTCTGTCACAGACAAGTCCAACAATACCAGGGCGATCCTGGTGCCTTTCTGGATCCTGGACACCAAACTGATGGACGAACTGCTGAAGAGACAGAAGACCAGAATCGAATACAATCATGAGTGAACCAAAAGGGCACGGGAAACCGTGCCCTTTTTTTGTGGAAACCATACAATAGAAACTGAATTGGTGGATTGAAGTTTGTAGGCTTGAAGAATCTAATGAAATGAAGCTTAAAATCTACTACACAGGCGATCTGCATTGGAATGTCGGCTCCTTTGCATACATCGCTTCTGTATTGAAATCAGAGCGGGAGAAATTCCTGCTGCTGGATGCCGGAGATTCCGTTTCCACCCAAAATCAGGGCCTTGATTCGATCATCTCGATGAATCTATTGAACTACGACGCCATGGTGCTTGGAAACCATGAGCTGGACATTGCGCCTGCCTCTCTTCCTGGATCGCTCAGGGAAGCGCATTTTACCATTTTCAATTCCAACCTCTCGATCGGCTATGACGGCGGTGCAGTATCCAGGATTTTCAATCTGAACGGATTCAGAATCGCGGTGCTGGGAGTCTGTTTTCCAGGCATTCTCAGCGGCCAGCCTGAATACCCTGAATATACATTTTCAGACCCTGAAGCAACACTGACAGCCAATCTTCCAAAACTGAAGGCTGAGTCTGATTTTCTAGTCCTGCTCTCGCACCTCGGTTTCCCGGCTGACCAGCAGGTCGCTGAAGCACATCCTGAAATTGACCTGATCCTCGGCGGGCATACTCATACGGTGATCAAAGATGATTATTATTCAGGCCATACCATGATCTGTCATTCAGGCGGAGAAGGAAAATATCTGGGATGCGTGGAACTGGAGATCAACGGGAGCGGTAAAGCCGCAGCCAGAAAGCACGGATTGATCGAACTGAGCGCTCAGGTGCCTGATCTGGTGTTCAGGGAAAAGCTTGGGCAGGAGAAAATCCGCCTGGGCATCGAAGGAGTTACTGAAGTGCTCGGTGAATCCCTCAGCGATTTCATCACTGAAAAATATTCAGGCGAGACTGCGTTCGGGGATTTCGTGGCAGACCTGATCAGGTTTTCTCTCGCTGCAGACATCGTGTTCCTGAATGCCTCCTGCATCAACCCGATCCTGGGCAGGGGAACAGTCACGCGCGAGCTGCTGGAAAAAATCATTTACTGGGACAATGAGCTTTATTCAGGCACTCTCCCGGGCGACGAGATCTTCCGGCTGTTTTCCAAAATGATCTCCAACTTCGTGGAAGACCCCTATTTTTTCTGCTACTTTTCCGGTGTCAGGATCGAATACACTGACGATCCCATCTGCCGCAGGGTTTTCCAGAATCTGGAGCGGCTGGAAAAAGCAGCCCCTCAGTCAATTTCAATCAAATGCTCTACCGGCGACCCCGCGGTTCTCTGCGACCTCTGCCAGAAAATGGAAAGCCCGGCCTGCCTTAGAAAGGAACCTTATACAAGCTGCTCAGCAGAGAGGATCGCAATTTTCATCGACGGGAACCCGCTGATGGCCGAGAGCTTCTACTCAATTGTCACCACCAGTTTTCTGATCAAGGGCGGGCTTGCTCATAAATATTCCTCTTTCTTTGAAAGCTATCCTTTCCTCAAGGTGGAAACCGGTATGAAAGAGTTGATATTGAAGTATTTTAATCAAAATGGTCATTTGCGCTATGTAAAGGACTACAGGCTGGTAGTGAAGAAGGCGGTACATGAGGAGTATGGCCGCTAGACCAACATATCCCACTCGGTTCTTCGAACCTCGGGTATAGAGTCTGTTAGGAAATTGAACGCAGTGAAATTTCCGTTACAGAATCTTACCAACATACCAATATACCAATATACCAACATGTAAACCTCAAACGGCTTGAAATAAGGACAAAGTACGCTGTGCCCCTGCGAATCCAAAATTCCCCACGGTTTCCGGTAAAAAAAATCTTTGACAGGCACAGACTGGAATACTAAAATAAGGCACAAACCCAAATAGTATTTAAGGATAAAGTTGATTAATCAGAGGAGGTGATGGCGTAGATCACTAGAGGAATTTTACGGAAACCAGGGAGAAATCCCAACCAAAGATTTTTAGGAGGAAACGAGTGAACAAGAAATTAGTAAGTCTGTTTGTAATCACAGGCATCGTAGCAGCCTTTTTGACTATGACCGGCTGCTTCGGCAGCGGCGGCGACGAAGGCGGCATTGCCACCAAGATCCTGAAGGGAATTGCCAACAACTCATACCTTACCTCAGCCGATGTCACCGGGTTCTACTGCTATGTGCAGGACAAGAACGGCCATAAGCAGAACATCGCGTCCGGACTCCCCACTTTCACAGATACCACAACCGGCCGTTATACTGTGAGAGTCATATCTTCCATTGATTATGACAATCTGCCCCATGTTTACTTTATCAAGTACAAACTCCTCGGCATAGACAAGATGATGCTGAACGTGCAGCCTGACGTCAAGGACGGCCAGGACATGTCCATGACCCCTGCCACCACAATCGCATCCATGGCTCTTCTGAACACAGGCGCAGGCATGACAGGAGCTGATTTAAGCACTTGCACCACTGTCGACGGAATGATCAGCGCAATCGCCACCAAACTGGAAGGTTCGAACTTCAATGCCACCACTATTACAGAAGCGGTTGTTTCACAGGCCCAGGCCACTGTGGCTGCCCGTCTCGGCTTTGCAGACTCCAACCTGGACTGCGCTGCATCAGCCAACACAGCTACAGGCCTTGGCAACCTCTGCACATTGGCCAACATGGTCAAGCCGACTCTGATGGACGAAGTAGCCAAGATCGCCATTCCTACCTCGACTTTTACCATGGCTACAATCACCAGCAATGCCACACTAGAAACGACTACAGCCTCCACTACCCTGACCGGCAACACAGCTGTGATTACAGACTCAGACCTGTATCCGCACCTCACAGTCACAGCCATCAACAGCACTTCAATCAACATGGGTGCACCGAGCAGTGGCATAGTCACAGCTACAGGCTTGCCGACCTTCGACATTCCGCACAGTGCATCTGATGTCACCCCTGTCTTCAATGCCACTCTCAATACCACAGGCAATACCAAGGACTTCTCGACCTCGCTCACAGTCGTGCTTTACACTGCCACCAACAGGGCGACTGTCGAACTTTCCACACTCAGTTACAATCACACCACCAATGCTTTCACAGTGCCTGATAACGCAAAAGTCACGATCAGCTATAAGAATGACGGTGCCACCGGTTCCAGCACTTATACCAATGTTAGCTCGAACCTCTTTACAGTCAGCAGCCACACAGTGAGCCTGAATCTGAGTTCCACCATGGCTGCCGCGCTGTTCAACACCATCAATGGCAAGATCACAAACAATGCTACCTATACCTACAACGTGGTCTTCGGAAGCAACATGTATTCCACAGCCAAATACAACACAATCTGCGGATCAATCAAATATGTGCAAAAGAATCTCTCCAGCATCATGATCGAGCAGATGTTCCAGACCCTCAGCCTGAAGCTTGCTAATGGCACCACAGGTTACGATCTGAGCAATGTAATGGTGTTCGGACTCTACACAGATGATTCCTCAGCCTCAGTCACCCCGACCTGGACCAAGACCTCAGGTGTTGGTACAGTCAGCGGCTCCACCTATACCTGGACCACAATCGGTGACGCAGTGCTGACCGCAACCTATGGCGGCCAGACTGCAACAGTCACAGTCGGCATCACAGCCGGACCGAACGCAGTGTCCACCTTTGTGGCCCTGCCCTGGGATTCCGTTGAAATCGACCTGTACTGCAAGACCCCGACAGACCTCAATGGCGGCACCCAGCTGATGGTCAGAAGATCAACCACTTCCGCACCCGCCAGCGCAACTGCCGGCACCTTTGTCTGGTCCAGGGAAGTCGATGCCAATCTCTGGTATGGCTTTACCGCTGAAACAGGCCTCACCGGCGGAACTACATATTACTATTCCGCTTTCGTGATCAATGCGACCGAATCCTCAGCCGCAGCCAGCGCCACAGCGAAACCCAATGCAATCCAGTCTTCCAACAACAGCACCCAGCAGTTCCTGTCAACCACAGGCAGCAGCGGCGCAGCTGGAAACAGGGTTTATGCATTGAGCGTTGCAGCCGGATCCTCAGCCCTGCTCTGCGGCAGGACCACGATCACTGCAGCCGGTGCAGTACCTCTTTTCAACGTGCTGACAGAAGACCCGGCCGGAACTGGCAACGGCGGAGTGAAGACCACTCCCATCAAGTTCTACATTGCCGGTCATCTCTGCACTTCACCTGCATCTTCAGTTGTATTCAACGGCTCCACGCAGCCGCTGCCCGAGACAGTGACATTCACATACTGATCTCCTGAATCGCAAGTCAAAAGGGGCTGTCCAAAAGACAGTCCCTTTTTCTTTTAACTGAATTTAGTTATAATTACTAAAAAAATTCGGAGCTGTTCAAATGAGATTCCTGCTAATCCTGTTCCTGCTTGAATTTTCCGTCTTGATTTTTGCCGATATTCTGCCTGCTCCACCCAAACCTGACGTTTACCCAGAATTCTACCACAGTGAATTGAGCTCCAGGCGTGCGCCGCTGAGAATTCCTGACCATGCCCCGAAAATGGGAGCCTTCACATCCCAGGACCCGCAGACAGGCGAATGCGTGATCCTGGTGGTGCCTTTCGGATTTACGGACAAACCTATGACAGATACAATCAACCAGGATCTGAATCAGAAAGAAACCAGGTTTGTGGCTTACTATGAAGCTGTTTCTCACGGCAAGCTGCAGGTCACATTTGTGAACGCTCCGATAGTTACTTCATCCCACACGTATGACTGGTATGCTGCGGACAGCGTCAGCAATACCGACGATTATAACGGCAATATCTATGAACTGGCCAGAGAGGCTATCGATAAACTCAAGGCACAAAGTTACAGCTTCAATCAAAGTCTGCTGGATAAAAACAATGACGGGATACTGGACCATCTGATGGTCGTGCATTCAGGCAATGCCCAGGAAGCCACCAGGAATGCCGGCGACATCTGGTCCAACCGCTGGGAAATCCAGAATCCAAGCGGGCCGCATGGGGAGATAATTTCTACGGGTTTCAAAGCCCAGAATTACACCATGCAGGCGCAAAGCTCTCCGGTCGGAATCCTCTGCCATGAATTCGGGCATGACCTGGGCCTGCCTGACCTGTATGACACAGCCAACGGAAATTCAGTTGTCGGCAGATGGTGCCTGATGGACGGAGGATCCTGGAACGGAATAAGTACCAATGACGGCAGCAGTCCGGCCTATCTCAGCGCCTGGTGCAGGTATTTCCTGGGCTGGTGCGACCTGACAGACATCAGCGCTTATGCCGGGAATTTCTCGCTGACTCCGATCGAATCAACGACAGATCCTGTGATCAGGGCAGCGATCAATGGAACTGAATATTTCCTGCTGGAAAACAGGCAGCTGACAGGTTTCGACTCAGGCATCCCTGGAAGCGGAGCGCTTGTCTGGCATGTGGACGAGCAGATCCTGACAACGCAGTGGGAGAGCGGGATCAATAACAACTCAAGCCATTACGGCGTCTCTGTCGTGGAAGCTGACTGGACCAGCGGAAGCCACCTTGGAATGGGCGGGGACGAAGGCACTGCAGCCGACGCATTCCCAGGCAGCCTCAATAAAACAGTTTTCAACACTACGCTGCCCAGCTCCGGTGCCAACAGCTCTTCATTCTACGCCCTCACATCATACGTCTCGCTCAGTTCCATCCAGACGAGCGGTTCAAGCATCAATTTCACCAACAATTACAGCGGTCCCAAAGCCATAGCGCGGATCACTCTGAATCCAGCCAGTGCCAGTGTAAATGCCGGTGCATCCTATAGTCTAGGCTTAGTCACAGTGACAGCCAGATATTCAGACACTACCACAGCCAGTGTGACTGGAACCTGGAGCATCAAATCCGGCAGCGGAAGGCTCTCCGGCAGCACTTATACTGCCGCAGCCACCACTGAAACCGCTCTGCTCACCTGTTCCTACAAGGAAGCAGCAAGCGGATACACGAAAACCGCTGATTTCAGCATTGCTGCTGCTCAGGGGAAACAGCTCTCTTCGATCACTCTCAATCCAGCTTCAGTGACCATCGAATTATCCTGCAATCTTAGCAGCATTGAAGTGACAGCCCATTATTCAGACAGTTCCACCGCCAAAGTCACCAGTGTTTCCTGGACTAAAAAAAGCGACGGCAATGCAGTCACAGGCGGCGCTTACACTCCTTCCTCTCCAGGCACGAGCATGCTGGTCTGCTCTTACACCGAATCCTCGCTGACCAAAACAGCGGAACTCACAGTAGTGGCACTGAAGCATCTTACTGCGGTCACACTTTCTGCGACCCAGATCACTGTGGAAACCGCGACTTTTGACCTTGGCGGGATCACAGTCAATGCCCATTATACGGACAGTTCGACCGCGGCAGTGACAGGGACCTGGACCAGAAAAAGTGGAGACGGCAGCGTGAATGGGGCCGTTTACACTGCTCCGCAGCTTGGCGGGAGCGCAGTGCTTCTCTGCTCTTATTCAGAAGGTTCATTTACTGCGACCGCTGAACTCAGCCTGACTGCTCTTTCATCGCTCGTGCCTGTCTCTATGCAGCTGACCCCGGCAGAGCTGACTTTAAATGAATATACTGAATATTCTCTTAAAAACATCTTGGCTGTGGCAGGCTTCAGCAATGGGAGCACTGCAGAAATCATCCCCACCTGGAGCATCCTGACCGGCACTGGAACACTGGAATCCGGCATTTTCACAGCTCCGGCCTGGAGCGGGGAAACTACGCTCTGTGCTGCATTTAACGGGCACGACGCTTCTGTCACTGCAGAACTTGCGGTCTCTACGGTTTTTACAGGCGGGATCATGAGCAGGCAGTTTTCCATCAGAAACGGCTGGAATCTGATTTCCCTCGGCCTTACTCCCTGCAGAGCTTCGATCGAGGTGATCTTTGATCAGACAGCTCAGATGAAATATGTGATGGCTTTTTTCCGGAATCCGCCGGACCAGGGCAATGAAGGATTCAGGACTTACATGAACATCGAAGGCTTGCGGGATTTTTCCACTCTCATCACCCTGGATGGTTATCATGGCTACTGGGTGTACGCGACTTCAGACTGCAGCCTGACCGCAGACGGCACTGCAATTTCAGAGACAGTGGAATTGCAGCTCGGCACAGGCTGGAATCTGATCGGCTACTGGCTCTCAGCTTCAAACAGCCTGCCTACTGTCGAACTGCAGACAAATACTGTGATCGACTGCGTCTTCAATCAGAATCCGATTTCCGGAAAAAGCAGATACATCATGGGATTTTATCGGGATACAGCTGACGGAGGGAATGAAGGTTTCCGCACTTTCATGAATAATTCAGCGCTCACTTTTTCCACTCTGAAAAACCTCGACCCTTTGATGGGATACTGGTTTTACATGGAGAACGCGGGTAAACTGAATTACGGTTACAGGGCGCCATAGATCGTAGGGGCAGAACCCTGTGTCTGGCCTTGGCACCTTCCTGATTAAATTGATCAAAATGATTTAAATAGACTAATATAATCTTTTAAATACCAATTGAATTACCTGTCACCAAATTGAGCAAAAAAAATTGTGCGGCATATAAATTTGCACTGTCCTCCCTGAACATGCAGAAAATTCGTTGGCACTGAAAACCCATGAAAATACTGAGTTTTGGCCCTGCGACAGCAGACTTGACTTCAAGGCCAGGCCTGGATAAAATTCTTTCAAGCAGTAAAGATATTCTCTATAAATTTCAGGAGGAGGAAGAATGAGATCACTTTTTCTGGCAGTCCTTTTGATTGTCGCACTGTTGGTACCGCAGGCGCAGGCCGCCACTTCATGGAACCCGACCGCGGTCATCAGCACACAGGTTGAAACACCACAAATTCCCCACATGGTAATGAAAATGAATTCTTCAGGTGATTCAGCTGTAGCTTATTATGATAATGTCACCAAAAGCCTGATCTGCAGCCATTGGGATAGAACTTCAGAGACATGGATCAACCAGACTCTTGCCTATGTAAGCGGCAGGGATCTCGGACAATATCCCTCAATGGATCTGGACTACAATGGAATGCCATATGTCAGTTACTTAGACGCTACCAGCGGCGATCTCTGGTACAACTATGTTTCAAAGGATACTTATGAAACTCTCGTATTTCACCCTCAGCTTGTCGACAACGGCGGAAACAGTTCTGTGGGAACAGGCAGTTCCATCTGCCTGGCTTATGACATGCAGACCCAGATCACACAGCCTGCAATCTCTTACCTTGATACAACGTTAAACAATGTAAAACTCGCCCGCACCAACGGTACAACCTGGACTGTGGAAGTCCTGCATCAGGCAGGACAAGCTGTACTTGGCCCTAAAACCGTGCTCCATTATGGTGTGCTGCCCGACATCGGTAAAAGCCAGCTGTTCGTGGCATATGTGGAAGACAACAACCTGAAGCTGCAGTATCAGCAGACAGATGAAGCCAAGACCTGGACACAGCCTGAAACTGTCGTGACAGGAGTAGGTCCGAATTTCGACATGGACGTTGATGAAGGGTATGACTATCTCACTCACCAGCACACTCTGCGGCCGACATTTTCTTACTTTTCCAAGGCAAATCATACTTTGATGCTGGTCAAACGGCGCTGCCACGGCGGCTATGATACTGCAGAGGCAATTGACGACAGTTTCAACGCCACAGACATGACAAACAGCGCTGGCAGCTATTACTGCTCATTGTTTTACAGCGGCGACCACCAGTATCTGGCTTACAATAATTTCCCGAATTCGCTGTATATGGCTGTCCACACTTTTTCAGGCTGGACAAAAGAAGTCATAGCCAATACTACCCAGACTTTTGCGCCAAGCATCGGCTTTGATTACAACCACAATCTGGCTAGGCTGGCCTATATGGATGCTGTTTCGACTCAAGTCAAGGTGCTTTCCCAGACTCCGGTGAATATCAGCTATCTGGAAGTAGTGCCTTACCAGGTCAGCCTGGTTCCTCCTAATATGGGTCCTGGACTCACCTATAATCGCGACTCCCTGGAAGTGATAGCGCATCGCGGCACATCACCCAGCGAGACTACGATGGAGATTTATAATCTGACCTGGAAGATCGTAGAGGGCGAAGGCGCTGGAATGGTCCAGAGAATGTCACCTGATCCAATGCACCCGATGCAGCAGGCTACCTGCTATTATCTGCCTTCAGGCATTCCCATCACCCTGAACAACAAGAATGTCTGCCTGCAGGGTGAGTATAATGAGAATGGTTCCTATTTCCATGCATATTTTAGTATTTATCTCGGTGCAGACACTGATCTTTATTATGTATCGCTGGATGAATATTCGACCATGATTCCTGCAGGCACAGGAGCCTTTGACCTGAAGAGCCTGCATGCCACAGGTTACAACAAGCTGTATCAGCCGATGCAGATTTCAGGCGAAATCACCAACTGGCGCATTACTTCAGGTTTAGGCTATGTTGACGCCAACAGGATTTTCCACGCTCCGATTGATCCAGGCTATACCAGCCTGACCGGTACCTGGATGAATCCGATGCACGGCAGCTATGATCTCTATTTTTCAATCTCTTCCTATGCCGATGTGGTAGGCGGGATCTCATACGTGACACCTGATCCGAGCAGCATTTCACTCCGTGCCGGACAGTCGTACGACCTGTCCTACATTACAGTCACTGCTTTTGATGCAAACAACTCCATCACAGAGACCAACGGCTACATTTCAGGCTGGGCCGTATCATACGGCGGCGGCACTGTGAGCGGTTACTGCTATACTGCTCCAGGCTCTGCAGCCAGCGGCAGCCTGACCGCCGATTATTATGACTATGCGAGCATGAACCATTTCCCGGTTTCGCTTCCTTTCACTGTCACAGCAGGCGACCCGAATCTGATTTCTTACATGAGAGCTGAACAGGAATATCTGACTGTCGGGCCCAACACTTCTTTTAACCTGAACACAGTGCATCTCGTAGGCGTAACGATGAGTGGCAGCACGACTGAAGTGACTGGTGTGAATCAGGGCTGGGATATTTACTCCGCCAGTTATGCCCAAGGCTCTATTGAGAACAACATCTACCATACTCCGGCTCAGGGCTATGTCACGCTGCATTGTACATTTCTGTCCAACAGCGTCTATTACGATATTTACATCAGCCTCGATATCCAGAATCCCAATGCAGTCAGCTATGTGTCGGCTGAACCTGCCAACCTTAACCTGAATCCAGGCGATATCTATCCCATGAACCAGGTGAAAGGCAGAGTCCACAGGATGGACGGCAGTTCCTACACAGTGGAAGTGCAGGGCTGGAGCCTCAGTTACGGAAACGGATTCATTGATTATCAGGGATCATACCATGCACCGATGATGGGCGGATATTCTGAATTGTACACTACATGGTGTGAGCCAGGCACTAGCAATTACTTTAACATCTATCTTTATGTGGATACGACAGCCAGTAATTTTAATGCCCTTAATTACGTAACGATCCGCCCTTACAACCTGCAGACTACTCCAGGGCATAATTTTGATTTATCCACTGTCCAGCCGATCGGTGTGAAGATGAACTACGATACAGTCGAGCTGACCGGAGAAATCACGAACTGGACCAAGGATTACGGAGACGGGTGGATCGACAGTTCAGGCGCGACTCCTGTCTACGTCCCCCCGAATTACGGCGGATCAGCCTCGCTCTCAGCCCAGTATGTTGATCCGACCTATGGAACTTTCTATATCTATACCACGATCACTGTTTTTGATGCCAACCAGATCCAGTGGGTGGCTGTTGAGCCATACCAGATCACTGTCCAGTCTTCCGGAACCTTCCCTCTTTCCAGCCTTTATTATTTTGGCTACCGGATGAACCAGGGTACCTGCATGTACGACACAGTCCCGATTACAGATAATTATACAGTAGCCGACTGGACCATCAGCTGCGGGGAAGGCAGCTGGGTCGACCAGACCAGCAAAGTTTTCCATGCTTCTGCTGTCACAGGCTATCAGAGCCTGCAGTCCACCCTTACATACAATAGTCAAACCTTCTCCATTTATGTTTCTGTATATGTCGGGAATCAGAATGACCTTGACAGCGTATATGCTGTGCCTGGCAACCACACCCTGCCGCAGGGAGGCACCTTTGACCTCGCTACAGTGCAGCTGGTAGGCATGACTCGCACAGGCAGCACAGTCGAGATCAATACGCAGATCCATAACTGGTCGCTGCAGTATGGACAGGGCTGGATCGACCAGAACCAGATCTACCACGGGCCGCTGATGGGCGGATTCGGATGCTGCCGCGGTACCTACTATGACCCGCAGACGAGCACGCCATATGACGTTTATGTAAGCTTTGACTTCGGCGAACCCGGACAAAGCGAAACTCTGACCAGCATTTACCTGGAACCTTCGTATAAGGTCGTTACACCACATACCACCCTTACGCTCAGTTCCCCTGATGTGAAGCTGGTAGGCATGCAGATGAACGGCCAGACCCGCGAAATCACCTCTGATCTTCAGTGGTATATTACGGACGGTACAGGCTACCTCACCACCTCTGAAGGCTGGGCATATGTGGCTGATGCTACGGGCTATGCCGACCTGACCGTAAAACATACTGAGGATCAGCAGGATTTCTATGGTTACCTGCACATCGTAGCCGGAGACCCGGATCAGCTGCAGGGCATCTATGTCACACCATACTCGCTCTTCGTGAATGCAGGAGATTCAATCGAGATCGCCAGTCTGATCACAGTGAACGGCTATACCATGACAGGTGAACAACGCAATCTCACGCCTGAACTGATGGTCTGGAACGTGCAAACCTATGGCACTGAATCAGTCGGTACCATCACAAACGGGATTTACACTGCTCCGGATTTCGATACATATGCCTACCTGAACGGCAAATACCCGTCCGGCGGGCAGACCTTTGAAGCCTATCTTGGAATCACGGTAGGCATGAATACCAATTCCAACCTGATGTACATCAGCATTGACCCCTGCTCCACTGGAGTCCCGCCCAACGGTTCTTTCATGCTGGAACCGTTTGTAGTCAAGGCTCATTACATGAACGGAACTGAAACCACCCTGACCCACGACCAGCTTACCTGGAACGTGACTTACGGACAGGGACAGATCCGCAACAACAACGAGTATAAAGCTCCTCCTGCGGAAGGGTATGCCACCATCACCTGCACATACAGTGAGCAAGGTTCTCAGATGATAGCAGACCTTTATGTGAATATCACCAGAGGCAATCTGATCCAGCTCGACAACATCAGCGTCGAACCAGCGATGTCATATGTGCTGCCCGGTTCCACCAATGAAATCGATGCTGAAGACGGGCTGAGAGTGCATGCCCATTACTCAAACGGCAGCGACGAAATCGTCAATCCGTCCGAAGTCACCTGGACAAAGCTCCAGGGTGATGGTTCACTTGACACGGGAAATGTATTCACAGCACCGACTACTCCCCAGATGGTGACCTTGAGAGCCATGTTTACTAAAGACGGAGTGCCGCAGTTTGCTGACGCTATGGTCCAGGTCATGTGCAGTACAGACAATTTCAACCAGATCGGCCAGTTCCATCGCATGGTCGTAGATGGAGACAATGTCGGCAGAATGGTCGGAATCATTTCCTCGATCAGCCTCGATCTGCAGGGATATCCGCATATCGCCTATTACGACCTCACGAACGGTGATCTCAGATATGCATCCTACAACGGGTTCCAGTGGTTCAACCAGCTCGTGGACAGCACTGGTGACAACGGCATGTACCCGTCGCTCAAGCTCGACAGCTTTGACAGGCCGTGCATATCTTACTATGCCAAGGGCACAGGCGACCTGAAATATGCGACCTACGACGGGCTGCAGTGGAGAATCTCCACAGTGGATTCGAGCGGCGATGTCGGACAATTCTGCTCTATGGCCATCGACGGCAACAACAACCCGCGCATTGCCTATTACGACAAAACAAATCAGGACCTGAAGTACGCCATATTCAACGGCACATCATGGAGCAAACAGGTGATCGACGGTACAGGAGAAGTCGGCACAGGAGCATCACTCGCCATTGACAGCAACAATGTGCCGCACATTTCCTATATTGACGCCACGACGCATCACCTGAAATACGCGGAACTGGTCGGCGGAACCTGGGAAACCAGGACTATAGCGGACATGGGGATTGCACCACCCGAGGTCAACACTTCGCTGGCATTGAACCAGAACGGCCAGCCGGCAGTCACCTATTACAACGCAGACGACCAGGATCTCATGATCGCTATCCGCGACAATGATGTCTGGACCCGTGAAGTGGTGGACAACGGATATGATCCGCTCACCGGCTACGAGGGCGATGTAGGTGGCTACAGCAGCCTGGCGTTCGACTCCAACGGACTGCCGCATGTCTCTTATTACGACTATGGCAATGACATTCTAAGGTACGCTTATCAGAGCGCACCCAAGGAAATGGGCGGAGAATGGATCATAGTGCCTGCCGACGATTTCCAGGGCTCAGGCAGAACCAATTCCCTGGTGCTCGACTCGAACAACATCCCGCATATTTCTTACTCTGACAGCATGTACAACAGCCTGAAGTACTGCACTCTAGTAGAGGGCGGCATTGATGTTGAAGGCGTGACAGGTCTGACGATCGAACCTGCTCAGATCACCATCAACGCCAACACCCAGTTCGACCTCTCTGGAATCATGAGTTTCGCCCAGTACAGTTTCGGCAATCCAATGATGGTTTCAGGTTCAATCACCTGGACAGTGAAGACAGGTGGCGGCAGCTTGAGCGGGAGCATCTATCATGCTCCTGGAGCCGGCGGCTCTGCCATGCTGGAAGCGAGCTATACTGAGAACGGCAGAACCGTGACCGCACAGCTCAGTGTGAACGTGGCAGGCGAAGGCGGATTCTCGGTTTTCGAGAAATTCCAGATCAACCCGGCTGCCGAGGTTTACACTGGCGGAGCCATTGTAATCGATTCCAACGACAGACCGCATTTCGCCTATTTCGACTCAAACAGAGGCTCTCTGAAGCACACTGTCTGGACCGGAAGCACCTGGGAAATTGCGGATGAAATCCAGAACGTCTGCGGCATGGGCAAACCTGCTCTGGCGCTTTCCAGCACTGAAATCCACATCGCTTATGCCAATACTGCCATGAGCGGCGTCTTCCCAGTGGGTGGAGGAAGCGGCATCACGCTTGTAACCATCAACAGAGCAGACCATACCAGGAAACCCACTGAAGAGATCGACACAGTGATGACATACACGGTTAAATTGAAGGTCGACAGGAACGGCAGGCTGCACCTTGCCTATATGGATACAGCCAATCAGGACCTCAAGTATGCGATCAAGACTTCCACAGGCTGGAAACCGGTCACTGTCGACAGCAAAGGGGAGGTCGGCGCAGGACTCTCCCTTGCGGTAGACTCGCAGAACAAGCCTCACATCTCCTATATCGACGCCACCAACTGGGATGTGAAATACGCCTGCTTCAACGGTTCCAACTGGCAGATTTCCGCCGTCACAAGCGGCGATGATTATGCCATGGAAACCAGCATCGCAGTCGACTCCCACGACAGCCCTCACATCTCCTGCTACAACAACAACAAGAAAGACCTGATGCACTGGTACAGGGAAAACGGCCTCTGGAAGAGCGAGACTGTCGACGAGCGCGGCGATGTAGGCTCAGACAGCAGAATCGCGATCGACAAGGACGATCAGGTGCACATCTCCTATTACTACCAGAGTGAAGGAGACCTTAAGTACGCATTCAAGAAGAATCTGAGCGGCGGCGCTACCCAGTGGGATCTGCATGTGGTCCAGAGCGAGGGAATGGTAGGTTTCGGCGCGATGATCGCAGTTGACAGCAGCAAAATGCCTCATATTCTATACAATTACTATAATGCGATGACTGTGAACGGCCTGGGCGGCGGCAATCAGCTGATTTACGCCAGAGTCCCAAGCGGCCCAGTCAACCAGAAGATCCTGACTGCCCTGAGACTCGGCAGGACCACCGGAGAAGTTCAGATCAACCAGACTTTCGGAATCGGAAATGTGCGTGTAGTAGCTGCCTATTCCAATGCAACCACCGCTGAAGTGACCTCCAGCGTCAGATGGGTGAAGAAGAGCGGACAGGGCACTCTGGAAACCACGGTCTACCGCGCTCCATCCGAAAACGGTACTGCGATCCTTACTGCCACTTATTCTGACACCACTGAGACCAAAACCGCCGATTTCTACCTGACAATCCTGGGCGGCATCGTCAAAGGGGCAGACACGTATGACTATGATGCGACACACAAGAACGGCGGCAAGGACAACTCTGCAGCAGCAGCCACTGAGATCGTTTCCGGAACTGTGCAGAGACACTCGATCTACCCGGCCGGAGACGTGGACTGGGTGAAATTCACACTGTCTGCGGTTTCGAATGTGGTCCTCCAGACCAGCGGTGAAGTAGGCGGTGATACCTACTTTGAACTATACAGCTCCACAGCCGAAACAAGCCTGATTCAGGAAGCCGACGACGGAGGGACTGGCCGCTACACCAGAATGGTGCTCGACAACCTGGCCCAGGGTACCTATTACCTGAAGATCAGGGACTACTTCTCCAACTCGGAGATCCTGGATTACGGCATCAGGTACACGGCTGCCGCAACTACAGTCGCTACAGGCGAAGTCAATACAGCTCCTGTGGTCAGTGGAATCTCCTATACTGGTACCAAGGAGAACATCACACTTACATACACGCTCAAAGACAACCAGAACAGTACCTGCACTGCTTCATTCGAATACTCGCTCGACGGCTCCAACTGGTCCGGCTGCACTGCTTCCGGAGGCGGAACATCAGAACTCACCTCCTCTGCCAGCGGCGTTTCCCACAGTTTCAGCTGGGCTTCAGCAGATGACTTCCAGATCCTGGCGAGCAATGTGAAAATCAGAATCAGAGCCAATGACGGGAAGCTCTTGAGCTTCTATGCCAATTACACGATCCCGTCCGTCGACAATCAGCCTGTAGTAAACAAGTACAGCCTGGCCGGATCAGTGAAGACGGGCGCTACTGCGATCAATGGTGCAACTGTCACTCTGTGGAAGAAGAGCAACAAGGTGGCTTCGGCAGCTACTGACCAGGCTGGCAACTACTCCTTCCAGGATGTGGCTGCAACCGCCGGCCCCTATACTCTGATCGCATATAAGAGCAAGTATATGCCGACAACCATTACCAGAGAGGTCAGCAGCAATGTCACAGGTGCCGACATTTCGATGAGCCTCGCGCCTACCACCCAGCTTTCCAACACCACCATGGTGGTCTATGGTTCATGCAAGCTCGACCATGACAAAGACGGTGTCCTGGAGAATGCGATCGCCGGCGATTTTGTCGCTGCCTATACACCGGCAGGCGTGCTCTGCGGCGTGTTCACAGTCAAGGATGCAGGTGCGTATGGCGCGATGTCCATTTACGGTGACAGCAACCTGACTACCGACACTGTGGAAGGCGCTGTGGCAGGTGAAAAGATCAGCTTCCGCCTCAACGGAACGCCGGTCTCGCAATCAACCACCTGGATTGCCTCTGATTTCGTGAAGCTCGACCTGGCTGTTACCGGTTCAAACATCGGCAGCTCAGGCAGCAGATCAGTCAACCTCAAGCTGGGCTGGAACCTGATTTCCCTCGGTGTGCAGCCGTCCAACACCAGGATCGAAGACATTTTCGCCAAGATCCCTGAAATGAAGTATGTAATGGGATTCCTGAGGGGTACTGACAGTGACGGCTTCAAGACCTTCATGAACACGGAGTACAAGGAGTTCTCCACTCTGACCGATATGGACGGCTATCATGGCTACTGGGTCTACATGACTGGAGACAGCATCCTTGACGTGCAGGGAACAGCCATCTCCAACAACTCTGATTATGAACTGTACGTCGGCTGGAATCTCGCCGGCTGCTGGATCAACCAGAGCGCGAACCTGCCCACAGCCACGACGCAGACAGGAACCATCATCGACTCAGTCTTCAACACAGCACCTAAGACTGCCGGTGGAACCGCCAAATACATCATGGGATTCTATCGGACAACTGATGACGGCGGACTTGAAGGCTTCAGGACTTTCATGAACAATCAGAATACGATCGGATTCTCCACCCTGAGTACGATGGATCCGAACATGGGCTACTGGTTATACATGAACGATGCAGGGAGCCTGAATTACAGCTACAGAGTCACTCAGTGACAAATTGCGGAGTTAGTGGTATAATCAAACAAAATAACGTAAGGGCGGGTTTTACACCCGCCCTGAACCTGAAAGGAGAACAAGAATGACTAAGAAGATCTTTACAATCCTGGCGCTGATTGCTGTCACAGCTTATGCGCAGGTGACACCTACCATGATGTGCATGAACGCACTCTGCTATGTCTGGATGAACGGTTCCCCGGCACCTGTCGGAACTGTGGTGAAATTTGTGGATAACAGCGGGAAAGCCTGGGGCCAGGCTGACCTGAAGCGCCTGGGCGCAGCTCTGATCCCGGTTTACGGCCAGGATCCCATGACTCCGGCTGCCCCGAAAAAAGGCGATCTGCTCAAAATCTACATTGGAGACGTCGATACAGGTAAAACTCTTGCCTACGAAGGCGAATTCCAGCTCAAGGAAATCAGCTTCGGACTCGGCGAAAACGATAAGACCGTTCCTTATGTGGTTCAGCAGACCATCACAGGCAACAAAGTCCTGGTCGAGTTTTCCGAACCTGTCATTCTGAAGAAGGAAAACGTGAAGAGCACGAGTCCTGTGGTGAAGGTGGAATATGTCGAACAGATCGGGCAGTACTCGATCGAATTCGAACAGATTCAGAAAGGCGAGAGCATCAAGCTTAAGTTAGCAGACCTTTTTGGCAACCCTGCAGAAATAGTAGTGCAATAACCGATCGTTTTTGGAGTTTACAGTCAATGGCAGAGGCCCGCCATTGTACAGGCGCGCATAGCGCACCTCAACAATGACGGGCCTCTGCTTTTTTTTTGTTTCATTTTAGCGAAAAATAGGTATAATTTGATTAAAACTAAGATCGCATGAGAGGGTAAAAATGCTTAGAAATCGTACACAGGCCTTGTTTTTGCTGATTCTCTTTATCGGTTTTTCTGTCCAGGCTGTGGCAGATAGTATTTCGGTCAGTGGTACTGTCACGCCTGGCGGCGGCAAGGTTGCACTCTGGCAAGCCAGCCAGAAAATAGATGAAACCACAGCTGACGGCAGCGGGAACTACAGTTTTTCACTGTCCGGTCCAGGCACCTATGAAGTGATTGCCTATCAGAGCGGATATTACCCTGCCAGGCATCCCCTTATCTGCACAGGAGCAATAGTCGGATTGGACCTGTCCCTGAATTCGGTACCCCAGGTAGCGCTCACAAACAATGTAATGGTGATCTATGGTTCGCTGGAAGTTGACCACGACGCAGATACAACCATGGAAGCGGCTGTTCCAGGCGATGTGATTACTGCCATTGATCCGCAGGGGATAGTCTGCGGGTCTTTCGAAGTGACGACTGCCGGCCGCTATATAATGAACATCTACGGAGATGATGCAGCCACACTTTTGGCGGACGAAGGGGCCGTGAGCGGCGATCTCATCACTTTCCATGTCAACGGCCTGGAAGCCAAACCCTCCACTACCTGGACTACCGGGCAGCCCGTGCAGCTTAACCTGGCGAGCGGCGCTACAGGAAATACTATTTACCTCAAGAATGGCTGGAACCTGATCAGTCTTGGAGTATCACCGATTTCCAACACAATCGAAACGATTTTTGCCAACGTCACAGGCATGAAATATGTGATGGGATTTTTCAGAAGCCCTGCGGATGTGGGAAATGAAGGCTTCAGGACTTTTATGAACACTTCAGCCAAGGAATTTTCCACCCTCCTGACCATGGACGGCTATCACGGATACTGGGTGTACATGACCCAGGATTCCACCCTGGAAATAGCCGGAAGCATGATTCCCGAAGATCATCAGCACACAGTAAGCAATGGCTGGAACCTGCTCGGATACTGGAGCAGGGAAGATGGATTTCTGCCGACTCTTGAGACCCAGGTCGACACAGTGATCGACTCAGTCTTCAATAACCGTGCCATCAGCGGCATCGCCAAATACATCATGGGATTTTACCGGAATCCCGACGACGGCGGGAATGATGGTTTCCGTACTTTCATGAACAACGCGGCCATGTCGTTTTCCACCCTGCAGAAGCTCAACCGAGGCCATGGTTACTGGTTCTACCTGCAGAATGCAGGTGTACTCAAGTACGGAAAGGACACCTACTGGAGCGATAAAGTGCTGGACCACATCGGAATCAGCCCGTCTTTAATCAGTCTGAATAAAGGCAGCAGCTATAATCTGAATAACATTGCAGTCACCGCTTATTTTACAGGTGATGCACAAGCCACTGCTTTTAATCCGACCTGGACTCTCGGAAGCGGCGTAGGGTCAGTCAGCAGCGGCAGCTACACCTCGCAGAATGCGGGTAACGCTGTCCTGACCTGCACCTACACCAGGGATGGAGTGACCAAGACCGCTCAGATACAGGTGACTGTGAGCGAAACTTCAACTCAGTCCTACACCAATCTGACTACCACCACTCAGGCCGTGCGGAATTACATCACTCTCGCTGAAGCCGGTCTCGCGCTGAACAACCTGGCTGTTGCGCTCAGCAATTACCAGTCAGCAGTCAATACTGATCCGACCAATGTGGAAGCCAACTTCGGCCTGGCGCTCGTGAGCATGGTTTACCTGATCGAAAATTCAAATCTCCAGAATATTGCATATTCTATGATGGGAACAACCGATTACAACACTTTCCCCAAGACAGTGAATGAACTCATTTCCATGTCCGGCGGTTCGCATGCTCCCCTCTTTTCACCGCTGGATGTTGTACCCCGCTTCCTGGCCAATCCCCAGCTGGCTACCTCACTTACCACTGTTTCACAGCTTCAGGATGCAATCAAAGGGATCATCAGCGCACTGGAAGCGATCGATGCCAAGCTTGCTAAAGCCCTGCTTGATCCTAATTTCAGCTATTCTGTAGGCTCGGCGATCACAGGAGGGCAGGGCAGTTTTACTCTGGGCAAGGAAATCCCTTGCGGGCTTCTGATTTACACAAGCATGCTCGAATCCATGTTCAGCTTCCTGGTTTCATACAATCTGGACCAGAATCTGAGCATGAGCCAAGAGCAGGGTTACGATCCGTTTGCTGACAGCAGCTATCCGAATTTCGGAAGATTGAAAACTACTGATGGAGCTGCTTACATGCTCAAGGCAGGCCAGAAAATGTCGGATTCAATCCAGTATCTGACCATGCTAGTGGGATATGCTGATACCAACATGGACAGCCTGATCCAGAAATACCGACTGGATGAAGAAAAAATGAATAAAATGAGCACAACCAATCTGATCAGCATGCTCAATGCTTTCCGCGAATCCTTTGACTATGCGGACAAGCCAGTTACAGCAACCATTAATATCGGAACTACTCTGGAGACAAGCTTCAGCCTGAGTTTCTACAGCTTTTTCCACAATCCGGTTGATCTGAGGAATTATTATCTGTCTCTTCACGATGTCTCAGATCCTATGAATCTGCCGAGCGGCGTGGATTATTCCCTGAACGGCCTGTTCAAGCTCAACGGACTGTCTCCGACTGCAGCAAACATCCTCAAATACAACGGAGGCATGGCTTACTTTAACCTGGCTCAACTGCCTTATACATCTTACAGGACAATCACAGTAGACGGATCGATTACAGACTGGAGCGGAGTGACTCCGATTCTTTCCGATCCCCAGGATCTGCCCTCAAGTCTTGCCGGTTGCGACATCAAGGCAGTGTATCTGGCACAGAACGCCAGTTACTACTATTTCGGCTTCGAATTTTACGGTCCGATCAGCTGGGATGATCTAGACGTCAGCTATTCCTATAAGTTCGTGGGCAGCGATGAAGTCGGTGAAGGCTGGTGGTGGAACCCACAACAAAATCCTGATGTGATCGATGATCACCATGGAACCGCGTTCCCTCAAACCACAGCAAGCAGCGGCAGTTTTGTGGAGACCAGGATGGCCAAGGTTTCAGGCAGCAAACAGCTTGAAAGATTCAATATCTACGCTGTGGAAACCAGGAAAAACGTGACTTCTGGCACACCTGCCGGCCATGATTACTGCGAACTGCCAGTCCTGTTCCAGTTCAATGGACATTCCAACTTTTTCGTGGAAGGGCCTTCCCTCAATCCAGACGGTCCGCCTTTCGAATGGACCAATGAGACTTACACTGGAAAAGGCGTAATGTATGATGTTAGCTCTGAAATGCAGGATTTAGGGTTGCTCACCTGCGAAATCGGGATCCAAGTCCAGTATCATGATACTGCCGAAACCTGGATAAACTGCACAGGAGTGCCCGGACATTCTGAAACCTCGATTGTTTATGACATCGGCGATCCGCACAGGATCAGAATGTTTGTCTGGGACTATGCTGCTGACAGGAAGAACAACTATACTTCGATCAGGTTGCGGGGATCGATGATCGACAACTCCGGGAACAAGATTTACGGACAATGGAGTTATCCTGGAGGAGAAGACAACCAGATCACTGGTTCGACTTATAAGGTTTATGGCGGCCAGGCACCTTTATCAGGTACTGATGGATTCCATCCGGAAAACCATGGCTACACTTTTCTTGGCGCAGCCACTGAAACCATGACTTTCAGCGGGAACTACCCTTACTATTGCATTGTGACTGACCCGCAAAATATGGTCCTGGTTGACAGCATTCAGGATTCAAGCGGTAATTATTTCCCCTACAACTGCAGCACTTATGGTTCGGAAAACTGGGACAATACAATGAGTCCGCCAGATGGGAATTATGCCACTATTGGTAATTACGGACAAGGCGGCTACATCTGCGATCAACCGCAGGGATCCACCACATCAATTACAGTCACGGTAGTCCACTGGTAGGCAGCTTATAAACATGCTATCGAGGCAATCCTGTTGTAGAGACGCACCATGGTGCGTCTCTACTTTTTTTTGTCTGTTATCATTGTTTTTCATGCAGTCAGTGTCATTGGCGCTGCCGGTCACAGACCTTTTCCTGGATGGCTATGGATCTGATGCGCTCAGACTTGATCTGGGACCGGACAGTAATCATGATTTCTCACGTCCGTTTTATATTTACCGGAATCAGGAGGCTTTTTTAGCTTCCGCTTTCCGCAATTCCAATGTTTATAAAGGGCGCGGCGTTAAAATCTCAGATCAAACCGATCACAGCATGCTTGTTTACCCGCTCCCGGAAAAATCCTGCCTGATCTTAGAGAATGCCGGGCACGATTCTGAAGGGAAAGATTCTTATCGCACAGGTTCTTTTGATTATGACTTCAACCACGAACAGGAACATGTGATGTTCGGGATCGAAAGATCCGGCCTGGTTGCTGGTGGAGGGTTGTCTGCAGAGGAACATCTAAGGGATGATTATTCGCTGGGTTTCGGGTTTGTGAAAAAAGGTCTGACTCTTGAGAAATTTAAAAGTTGCTGCTCAAATTCCGTAAGCACAGAAAATCTTTATGGCACAGACAACATTTTGCTGGATAATTCTGAGCTTGACCTGAGGGAAGGCCTGAGAGCCGGAATTAAGGCCTCGAAATTTGCATTCGGCACAGAGCGGATGCGGCAGAGCGTTTATCCGGCAGATGTTTTTTCTTTATCAGGCACTTACTCTGCACCTTTCTATTTTGACCGGAAAAAAGTGGATTATTCAGCTGAATTTCAGCTGGATCATAATTACAGGCTGGAATTCCTGCACGGGACAGAGAAAATTCAATCCAAACTTGAATTCTATCATACAGGCTATTTCGGCTGGCTGGGAATGCCTGAAGCCAGGCATGATTACCGCGGGCTTGGAATCAAAAGAGAGCTTGCGAAGAAAAGCTGGAAATTTTCAGGCCTGAATGGGAAATTCCTGGGCAATGGGAGAGGCAGAATCGACAGCTGGCCTTTTTCCTCGGTGAATGATTACTTCCACAGCGCAGGGATAGTATTTTATGACTTCAAAGTGGGGATTCAGAGGCTGAATCTCGGTTTCAGCAGGGAATTCAGCCGGAAACTGAACCTGGACGCAGGGATTCAGCATCTCAACCTGAAACCGTCAGGGGACCTGCGGACATTTTATTCCACTCTGTTCGGTTTTTTCAGGATTCCACTCGATGATTACAGCCTCAAGTACAGCCTGATCCAGGTGCTGATCCCGAGCGCCACGATGGAATACAAGATCCGGCGGAACTGTGCTTTTTCTCTGTCTATGGCACAGTATCTCCCTTACAGGCAGGTGAAGATCGAAGAGCCTGAAGTTCCATCCCAGCCCCAACCCCAGCCTGGCCAGGTGGCAACTCACGAGAAGCGGAAACAGCAGGGCGGGACAGTGATGGAACTGGCTGTCAAATACTGGTTTTAACTGACCTGATCCCATCACTCAAAATGGGGCTGACGGTTATTTCTTTGGCGACCTAAGCGCAGCGTTCGGGAGCAAAAGGAATAACTGTCAGCCCCGAATCCGGAACCCGAATTTGCCAAACTCGAGTAAGCAGCATAATATTTTGATATGAAAAAATTTTTCAGCATAATTTCGATTTTCATTTTATTAAACTTGAGCCAGGCAGGCAGCGGCAGAATACCTTTGAAGCGATTGCAGGCCGCAAAGACCTCAGTTCCTGATCATTCGATTGCAACCGCTCAGAATCGGCAAAAAACCATACCTGCCCTGGCCAGAAGTCTGTCCCCGGGTATGGACTGGGACTGCGAAACCATTGAAAGCGGCAGTTTTGCTGCACTTGTCCTGGATGCATCAGGCAACCCCAGAATCGCTTTTTCTGACTATCTCAATGAATTTGCTCTTAATTATGCCGCTTATCACAACGGCACATGGGAAGTAGCACTTGTGGCGACAGGCACATTGAAGAACACTGCTCTTGCTCTGGATTCGCAAGGAAACCCCGGGATAGCTTATTTCGACTCCAATAAAAACTATCTGAAATACGTCAAATACAACGGGAACTGGGACAACATTGAAACCATTCCTCAATCATCTGTAAACAGCGCTACCAGGATCTGTCTGGATTTTGACGAAAACGACGTGCCGCACATCGCCTTTTACGATCCGATTCAGCATTCGGTTATTTATGCCAACAAAACAGGCGGTTCCTGGAGCAGCATTTATACGGCCACGGGAGCGGATGCTGCAGGCTTGAATTTCTCATTCAGACTGCAATCCGGGACCAAGGCTTATCTCAGTTATTATGACACTCAAAATAAGGATCTCAAACTGGCGGTTTACAATGGTTCCTCCTGGCTGAGTTCCACAATAAGTTCCAGCGATGATGTCGGTGAATTTTCATCCCTGGCCCTGGATTCCCAGCAGAATCCGGCAGTCGTATTTCTGGACAGCACGAATCACTGCCTGAAATACGGGCTTGGACATTTTGAGGATAGCTGGTCCTGGTCGATCGAAGTAGCCAGCACTACCGGCGGACAATTTCCCTCACTGGCGCTAGCTCCAGGAGACATCCCCTGCTTTATTTGTTATACGACCTCACCGGACAACCTGAAGTTTTTCAGAAAGAGCTGTGATACCTGGGAAACACAAGTTCTGGAAAGTCAGCCGCGCACTTATTACGGGGGGGACGGGATCCTGAAAATCGACGGCCTGGGCAATCGGCACATCGTCTATTCTGATTCTGCCGATTCGTTCAACTGCAGCGTGAAATACACTGTATTCACTGAGAAGATAAAGAATACGATTCCCCTGAAAGCCGGCTGGAATCTGATTTCGCTTGGTGTGACACCTGATTCGGATTCCATTGAAACAATTTTCAATTCAATTTCCGGATTGAAATATGTGATGGGTTTTTTCCGAACTCCTGCAGACGACGGTGCTGAAGGTTTCAGAACCTTCATGAACATCGAGAATCTGAGAGATTATTCGACACTGCTCACCATGGATACCTGGCACGGCTACTGGGTCTATCTGATTTCAGACAGCACACTTGAAGTCACCGGGGTTCCTCCAGAGAAATACAGCCAGAGAACTGTTGCTGCTGGCTGGAACCTTTCAGGCTACTGGCTGTCTGCCGGGAACAGCCTTCCTAAATTGATGACAGATAAAAATACCGTGATTGACAGTATTTTTAATTCCAACCCTGACCAGCTTGCCGGATCTGTGAAGTATATCATGGGCTTCTATCGAACCACCGGCGATGGAGGCAGCGAAGGATTCCGGACATTCATGAACAGCACTTCGATCGGTTTTTCCACATTGGGTAAACTTGATCCTGGCCATGGATACTGGATCTATATGGAAAACAACGGGATTCTTAATTACAGCTATCGTTTACCATAGATAAGCCCAATCAGCAAAAACTGCCAAATTGCTCTCCTCCATGCTATAATTGTCTCATTATGCCAAGGCGAAGAAAAGTCCGCAGACTTCGGAGCATGTTCAAAATTGCAGTGATTCTGCTTCTCTGCATCTCAGTTTTTTTCTGGCAGCAGCCTGCCAGGGGAAAAATGACGCCTGAGGAATTCGTTTCCAGGATTGAGGAAAACATGGGAATAGGCGCTTATTATTCACTTTTCAAGACCTGCCGCGAATTCATCGATACCTATCCCGGAAACGACAACCTCTATCTTGCCTACCTCGGTCTCGGCAACTATTACAGCGCTAAAAACAACTCAAAGAACGCAATCGCGAATTTCAGCACAGCCCTTGAATCAAAGAGCATTCAGGTTGAGCGGAAAAGCCAGGTGTATTTCAGGCTGTCACTCGAATACATCAAGCAGAAGGATTACCAGAAAGCACTGGAATTTACGGGCAGGGACCTGCAGATCGTCAAGAACATTGATGATTTATGCTATCTTTACTACCAGAAAGGCGTACTGGAAAACAGACTGAAAAAATTCCAGGACGCTCTGATCAGCCTGCAGCAGTCCCGGAGATTGAGGTCTGACGACGAACGGATGCTCGTTTCCATCATGCTCGAAGAAGGTTACAGCCAGCAGAATCTGCACGCTTATCCGCTCGCAGAACTGATCTACAGGGAGATTATCGACAAATTCGGGAAGTACGAATACGAAACCGGAATTGCAAAGGAATCACTGGAAAAAATCGCCAAGGTCAGGGTACTGGAAAACCAGAATCAGCAGCGGGCCGGTGATTTCGAAAAAATTCTCCAGGAAGAGAGGCTTTTTTTTAATTGATGGATTTACCGATAATAGTTTGAGAACGTTAGGAGAGGTCATGCCTGAGAAGTTGTTGCGTGATTCATATTGTTCACCTGGTCTGGTTGAGGAACTGATCGAGGAACTGAAGGTTTTGCTGAAATCCAATCCTGAAAACCACGAGATGCATCTGACCATTGCCAACTGTTTTTATAATATCCAGAAATACAATCTGGCACTGGAACATTTTCTGGAATCTCTGAAATACAACACCGAATCCACTAAGGCCAGAATCAATCTCGCCAACACCTACCTGGAAATCAACGAGATCAGCAGGGCCAAAGAGATTTTCGAGGAGCTGCTTCAGAAGGGTAAGGATTATCCTGACGTGCATAAGAGCCTGGGGGATATTTTTATCCAACTGGGAGATCTGGAGAGGGCTCTCGCGGAATACGAACAGGCCATCAAACTTAACCCCCGATATTTTGACGCTATTTTCGCTCTGGGAGAATTGTTCTCGAAAGTCGAGGACTACAAGAAAGCCATGACATATTTCAAGGTAGTAGCTGAGTCTTTCCTGAAAAACCGCAGAGAAGAACTTTTCCTCTCCTCAGTTCATTACGATCTCGCCCAGATTTACCGCAATCAGGAATTGGCTAAAGAGGCCATCAGGCATCTCAGGCGTGTTACCGATCTGTTCCCCCACCATGCCGATGCCCATTACCAGCTGGGAAAGCTCTATCACCACCTGGGAATGATCGATCAGGCAATCGATGAGCTGGAAAGCGCGTTGAGGATAAATCCGAATTATCGCGAAGCTCAGAAAGAATACTGGAGCTGCGTGAAAGAGGCCAAGTAAATGCCCCCGAAAAAAAGACTCGGAGACGCCCTGATCGAACAGGGACTGATCACCCAGGAACAGCTTTCAGAGGCCCTCAAGGTCCAGAAAGTGAAAAAGATGCGCCTGGGCCTTGTGCTGTCCGATCTGGGGTTCTGCAGCGAAGAAGACATCCTCACCGTACTGTCCAAACAGCTTGGTGTGCCCAAAGTCAACCTTACCGAATATCAGGTCACTTTGAAGGTTCTGGAGCTTGTGCCTGCCAAGATCGCCCAGAAGCACGAGATAATCCCACTCTTCATTGAAGGCAATCATCTTACTGTAGCCATGTCCGACCCTCTGGACGTATTTGTGATCGACCAGCTCCAGTATATGACCGGTTATACGATCGACATGGTGATTTCCACCCGTGAGCAGATCCTGGGAGCTATCCAGAAATACTATGGCACGGTCAGGGATATGGACGCGGTTGTGGATGAATTCGATACCAAGGATGATGGGAAATCCGCCGAGATGGAAGAAAGCGTCGGAGTCAACGATGTGGAGCAGGACAACCCGATCGTCAAGTTTGTGGAATTGACAATCAAGGAAGCGGTCAAGGAGAAAGCCAGCGACATCCATGTCGAACCCGAGGAAAAAAACCTGCGCATCCGCTATCGTATCGACGGTGTGCTGCAGCAGGTGAAAAATGTTCCCAACAATGTCAAAAACGCCATCCTGTCGCGCATCAAGATCATCTCTGGCATGGACATCGCAGAGAAGCGCCTCCCCCAGGACGGCAGAATGCACCTCAAATTCGAAGGCAAGGAAATCGACATCCGCGTAAGTTCCCTGCCGACCGCGTGGGGGGAAAAGATCGTGATGAGGCTTCTGGATACATCTTCAGTCATGATCGGCATCGACCAGCTGGGATTTCTGGAGGAGCAGCAGAAACAGTTCCAGCGCTGCCTGAAGGAACCAAACGGCATCATCCTGCTCACCGGCCCCACTGGATCAGGAAAGACTTCCACCCTTTATGCGGGACTGAACTATATCAAGTCGCCAAACATCAATATCACCACAGTTGAAAACCCGATCGAATATAAAATTTCGCTGATAAATCAGGTACAGACCAAGACCGAGATCGGGATGACTTTTGCCAATGCCCTGCGCGCCATACTCCGACAGGACCCGAACGTGATCATGATCGGAGAAATCCGCGACGTGGAGACAGCAGAGATTGCGATCGAATCAGCTCTGACCGGACATCTTGTCTTATCCACTCTCCACACCAACGACGCCCCACAGGCGATCGTCCGTCTCAACGAGATGGGAATCGAACCTTATCTGCTCACTCCGACCCTGCTCCTTGTAATCGCCCAGAGACTTGCCCGGCGCATCTGTACCCGCTGCAAGGAAGAATTCGTGCCTGACAAGGAACTTTTACTGGAGATCGGGCTGAAACCTGAAAAGGAATGGAAATTTTTCCGGGGCAAAGGCTGCTCTTACTGTAACAAAACAGGTTACTCCGGGCGCGCCGGTATCCATGAATCGCTGATCCTGAACGACGATATCCGTAAAATGATCATCGCCAAGGAATCGGCCTCTGAGATCAAGAAAGTCGCAGTCCGTTGCGGGATGGACACATTGAGAGTTTCTGCAATCAAGAAGATGCTGATGGGGATCACTACGGCTGAAGAAGTCCTCAGGGTCACCAAGAGGGAATAAAGATGGCAAGGTTCCAGTATAAAGTGAGGGATCCCAGCGGCAAGCTGATTACCGGATTCATGGAAGGAACAGACATGGATTCCGTGGTCAGCAAGCTGATGGAAAAGAAATACCTGGTTGTGGCTGTAGGCGAGGAAAAGGAAAATGTCTGGAAAATGGATTTCGGACAGTTGCTCGCCAGGATCAGAGCCAAGGACTTGGTATTCCTATACATGCAGATGTCCAACCTGATTAATTCCGGCGTGACCCTGCTGGAGAGCCTCGAGGTGCTCGAAGACCAGTCCACAAACCCGAAACTGAAAAAAATTCTGGCTGAGATCCGCAAGGATGTTCTGGCAGGCAAGTCGCTGTCTGAAGCCATGAAAAAGCATCCCAGAGCTTTCCCCAGGCTGTTCATCAGCCTGATCAAGGCCGGTGAGACAGGAGGAATGCTCGACAAAATCCTGGAAAAGATCGCCGCTTTCACTGAAAAGGAACACAGACTGCGCGGACAGATCCAGTCCGCGATCGCCTATCCGATAGTGATGGTGATAGTAGCGGTTTCAGTCGTCATTTTCCTGTTGACTTTCGTGTTCCCGAAGTTCGTGAAGATCTTCGAACGTGCCGGTGCGAATCTGCCTCTGCCGACTGTGATGCTGATCAAAATGTCCGGATATCTTCAAAACCATTGGCAAAGCCTGATTGTGATACTGGTCGTAACTTTCATCGGCTACAAAATCGTCAACCGTACCAAGCCGGGCAACCTTTTCTTCACCCGCCTCAAGATGTTCATGCCCGTGTTCGGCGATCTGATCATCAAGACGTCCATCACCAGATTCTGCCGCACGCTGGGGACGCTTTTAGAAAACGGCGTGCCGATCATGACTGCGCTGGACATTGTCGAAGATACCCTGGACAATGTGATCTTAGCCGGGTATATCCGGAGAGCAGCCCAGGATGTCAAGGAAGGAAACCCGCTGGCCAGTTCGCTTGCGCCCTGTAAAATATTTCCTCCGATGATCATCAAGATGATCCAGGTCGGAGAAAAAACCGGTGGCCTTTCCAAGATGCTGATAAAATCTTCCGATTTCTACGAATCCGAAGTTGAAATGACAGTGGAAACCATGATCTCGCTGCTCGAACCGCTCCTGATCGTGATGATGGGTGGCATGGTCGGTTTCATCGCCCTGGCCATGTTCATGCCGATATTTGATATGACAAAGACGGTGAAATAATGAACATTTCGAAATTCCTGCCTAAAGAACACATAAAAATCGGAATAGAGAGCGATACCAAAGAAGGGATGATTCAGGAACTGATCGATTTTATCTTGCCCAAGACAAATCTCATCCGCAATCAGAAAAAATTGTTCCGTGCCATCCTTGAGCGAGAAAGGAAAGCCTCTACTGGTATCGGAATGGGGATAGCGATTCCACATGGCCGCACTTTCGAAACACGTGATTTTCTGATGGTTCTCGGTATTTCGGCTGAAGGCCGGGATTTTCAGGCACTCGATAACCTTCCAGTCCACCTTATCTTCCTGATGAGTGCTCCCCCGGATAATGACACGAAATATCTCAAGGTGATCAGGGAACTTTCCGCATCGCTGAGAGACGATGCGGTCCGTGAAAGCCTGATCATGGCCGAGAATCCCGATACAGCCTATTTTATTTTAAAGAACACGGGTTAAGATGAAGATCCTGGTTGTAAGCGATACTCACGGCGACATCGCGACTCTGGGAGAGGTCCTGGAGAAGCATCAATCAGAGGTGGAACTTGTGATCCATCTCGGCGATTTTGCCCATGACCTGACTGAGAATTTTTCGCTGCCGATCCCTTCCCATGCCATCCCAGGGAACATGGATGGAGTGAAACGGCAAGCTTCAGACCTGGAACTCGTCATCACCGTCGCTGACAGGAATATTTTATTGACCCATTCAGACCATCTGGATACCCATTTCGGGTTCGCCAGACTTTCAGCGCGGGCAAGGGAGCTGGGAGTCGAAATCTGCCTGTTCGGCCATACTCACAGATATCTGTTCGATGACTCCTCACATCCCGTGTTTTTCAATCCGGGATCATTGGGGAGAGCAGCCATGTGGTCATCCAGGACATACGGTATTCTGGAACTTACACCCCAGGGATTCTATGCGAACAGATTCAGCATCTGAAAGACTATTGCGGGATTTTGTGCTATGAGCCTCTTGCAAAATGTTTTTTTTCACTGTATCTTGGGTTGACATTTTGTTAGAGACTCAAGGGGCACTAATGCCTTTATCTTAAAGAATTACGGACCAATTGAGGGGATATGGGAGGCTCTATGGAAACATTTATCGGACCGGTTGCCGGACAGATCTGGAAATTTCTTCACGAACGGGGCGAGGTCACTTTCAAGCAGCTGGAAGATACGCTGATGGATGATTCTGTTCCCATGAAACGAGTGATCGTGGCCATGGGGCTGGGCTGGCTTGCCAGGGAAGGAAAGTTGAATCTGGTGGAGGAAGGCAAGGGTAAGCGCTACCGCATGAAAATATCTTTACATGAATAAAGTAGAGACTGCAAGTCTATCTTCGTGGCTAACTGGAGTTTTTTAAGTGCCCATAAAAAAGAAAAAGCATATCCTGCTGACCAATGACGACGGTATCGGATCTCCGGGTATCCGCAAGCTGGCGGAAGCTTTGTGCGGGATTTTCCATGTTCATATCGTAGCCCCGATGGACGAAAAAAGCGCCTGTTCCAGGGGAATGACCCTGAATTCCCCGCTGCATGCAGACAGCAAAGATCTTGGAATACCTCATGCCTCCTGCCACGGTGTAGGCGGACTGCCTGTGGACTGCGTTAAACTGGGCATCGATTCCCTGATCCGTGATCCGATCGACCTTGTGATCTCCGGTATCAACAGAGGAATCAACACCGGGATTGACGTGCATTATTCAGGAACAGTCGGCGCAGCCATGGAAGCCTATATGATGGGTTACAATGCCCTGGCTTTTTCCCTGGACACCGAGGACCGCAAGGCGGATTATTCAGTCGCTGTCGACTGGTGCCTCAGAATGCTCGACATCATCAGAGAATGGAAGGTCGAACGCTACATCTACAATATAAACATTCCCTATTGCCCTGATCAGAAGATCAAGGGAGTCCGCCTGACCAGGCTCAACAACTTCACTTACCGGGAGAATTATGAATCCGGGATCGACAAATCAGGACGAAAAATATTTAATTTGAAAGGGGAGAGGGTGAAACTGGACCCTGACCCTAATTCAGACATCATCGCAGTGATGGCCGGATACGTTGCCCTGACTCCGTTAACCTGGGATTTCACGGATTACCGGATGATCGAGAAACTGTCTTCAAACTTCAAGGAATAGTGCTGGTCCGGATAGGAAGCATCATCCGGACAGCTGATGGAGCAATCTCATGATCGAAAAACGCATTCTGGAGCTGGGACTTAAGCTTCCTGAAGCACCCAAACCGATTGCATCATACATACCTGCTGTCAGGACCGCTGACCTGGTTTTTGTTTCCGGACAGCTGCCCATGATTGAGGGAAAATTGGGTTGCCAGGGTAAGATCGGCAGGGATTGTTCGGCAGAAGATGCTTCCCGGGCAGCAGAGATCTGCCTCATGAACGCCCTGGCTGCCGTCAAATCTGTAGTTGCCCTGGAACAGGTGAAGAGAGTGGTGCACTTGTGCGGATATTTCAACTGTATCGATTCCTTCACTGATCACAGCCATCTATTGAATTCGGCTTCAGAACTGCTTGAGAGGATCTTCGGTGAATCGGGCAAGCATAGTCGAGTGGCAGTAGGTGTAGCAAGCCTGCCGAAGAATTCCCCTGTGGAAATTTCAATGATCGTGGAGATACAAAAGATGTAGGGGCAGATCCCTGTGCCTGCCCGTGAAATTATCGTAACTGCGGGTAATAGATCACTTCTTCCTGCAATTCGATCCTGAATTTATCTCTCACCCTTTCTTTCACTATTTGCACCAGTTCCTGAAGCTCTGAAAAAGAGGAGTTGCCTTTATTGACAATGAAATTGGCGTGATAAGGCGAGACTTCAATGCCCCCGACCCTCAGGCCTTTACAACCGGCCTGATCGATAAACCAGGCTGCGGCAGTCCTTCTGTCAGCTCCGGGGAGCAGCACATTCTTGAAGAAGCTGCCTGCGCAGGGTGTTCCCCGGGGCGGGAGCTTGGAATCCCTCTGTGCCAGGATTTCCCCGGTTCTGCTCTTGATGCACCAGGAGGAAGACCTGGAAGGCTTTGAGAGAGCCACGCGGGTGATCACGAGCTTTTTCCGCTTGACTTCGCTTTCCCGGTAGTCAAAATTGAAATCACCCTGTCCGGCCTGGAAGATGCCTTTCTCAGGGCTGTATAGTTCTGCCGTCCTGACGAAGTTCCCGATTGAATCGCCATAAGCTCCGGCATTGCCGGACACCGCTCCGCCTACTGTTCCTGGGATTCCTGAGAGGAACTCATACCCGCCAATGCCGTTTCCAAGGCAGAATTCCAGCAGATTGGAGAGAGACACTGAACTGTCCGCTCTGATGCAGTCGTCTTCTTCGCTGATCAGGCCAGGGCTGCGGTTCACGACTAATGTGCCTTCGATCCTGCAGTCCTGAAAAATCAGGTTGCTGCCGTTACCCAGCAGAAAATAATTTTCCCCTGACCTGGAAAGTTTTTCCACGCAGGCTGCCAGTTCTTCCGGAGATTCCGGGAAAACGACTTTTTCAGCATTCCCGCCGAGTCCGAAGGTGGTAAGCTGAGCGACAGGGTAATTCTGATAAACTTTCATGGCGACATTCTAACAGAGAATTAGTGGTGAGTCACTAGTGATTTTTTCAAGGAAAAATGAGATAATTTTACTGAAAGCATGGCATGATTCTGCCATCAACAACCTGGAAGGTGAAAATGAACGAGAAAAAGGAATTCCTGATCATGATCGTTGACGATAATGAACAGAACAGGCTGGTTTTGCAGAGGGAAGTGCAGAAGGGGCTGCCGCTTGTTTATCCCGGATTGAGTTTCAAGACTCTTTCAGCGGAAAACGGGCAGCTGGCTCTGGATCTGCTTTTGCTGCATGAGTTCGATCTGGTGCTGATGGACGTAGATATGCCGGTGATGGACGGACTGACTGCCACTGAAAAGATCAAGGCTGATCCGAACTTCAAGGCGATTCCTGTTCTCGCTATTACCGCGCAGGCCATGAAAGGGGACGAGGAAAAATGCCGCGCTGCCGGCTGCGATGAGTATATTTCCAAACCGATTGACCGCAAGAGATTGAAGGAATTGATCGGGAAGAGGCTGGGTCTGGTCTGATGGAACTGAAGATTCTCAATACTGCGATTCCCGGTGAGATCGAAACCTCCTCCATGAAAGAGATCGATAAAAAATTGAGGTCAGATCTCAATACCATCCTTCTGACGCTGGAACAAATGACAGAAGGGTATTTCGGCGAATCCGGCGCTTTGGATGAATTTATCAGAAGGGGGTATACCGAGGAGATCGGAACATCCCTGCAGACAGTGATTCCCATGATCCATAAGATGTTCGATCTGATTGAGGAAGGAGCTGTCAAGCGTAACCTCGCGCTGGAACTGCTGCTCAGGCAGGTCGACGAGGAGCGCCGGAAATCCGACAGGTTATTACTCAACATCCTTCCTGAATATGTCGCGGAAGAGCTTAAGGCCACGAACACCACTATTCCCAGATATCACGATCTGGTGACAGTTCTTTTTACAGACATGAAGGGTTTCACGAAAATGGCTGAAAGGATGTCTCCGGAAGAACTGGTGAGGGAACTGGAATCCTGCTTCGAGGAGTTTGACAACATCAGCGCAAGGTACGGATTGGAGCGGATCAAGACCATCGGCGACTCATACATGTGCGCCGGTGGATTGCAGAGCGACGGCCTGGAAAAAGTGAAAAACTGCGTAAGAGCCGGCCTGGAGTTTCAGCAGTTCATGAAATTGGCCAAAGAGGAAAAAACCAGAGCCGGACGTGATTACTGGGAGGCCAGGATCGGCATCCATACCGGACCGGTCGTGGCAGGCGTGATCGGCAAGACGAAATTTGCCTATGACATCTGGGGAGATACGGTCAATATCGCATCCAGGTGCGAAAGTAACGGTTCCCCCGGCAGGGTGAACATTTCCAGAGCCACCCATGACCTTGTCAAAAACACTTTCAACTGCGAATCACGAGGGATTGTTGAGATTAAAAATCGCTCTCCCATTGAAATGTGGTTCGTTTTAAACGAGAAAAAAAAGATATGATCAGGTTATTGATCTGCTCATTGCTTGTCATGACGCTGTCTGTTTACGGTCAGGTCGACCGCAGATCTTCTCCTGATTCCGGGACCTCCCTGGGGAATGAAAACTCTTTCTTTCAAGGATGGACATCTGCTGTGAAGGATCCGGCCGAAGCCGGTCGGATCGCAGCGGAATCATTGCTTAGGGAGCTTGGCGGGAAAAAAACTGCAGTGATCTTTATAGCAGCCACCAATGATTTTTCCGTCAAAAAGCCGATTATCGAAGAAGTTTCAAGGGTTTTTCCAGGTGTGCCTGTCTGGGGTCTTACTACTGGAAAAGGATTTTTCATGAATTCCACTCTGGAGATTTTCAACGATCATTCGGTAGGATTACTGGCTCTCTGCAGCAATGATCACGAATTCATCGCTGCCGGAGCTCCGGCTGTCAGGGGAGATCCCCTGCTGGCTGCTTCGGAGGCTTTCAAACAGCTGCCTGCAGATAAAAAACCGGCGCTGTTTCTGCTCGCCTCGTTTTACAACGAACATGTCAACGAAATCCTGGAATCGATCAAGGACAGATTCGGGCCTGTGCCTGTATTCGGCGGTGACACTCATCTAAACCAGGGGGCCTTATTTTTCAATGGAAACGTGCTGGAAAAAGACGGACTTGCTTTGCTGGCAGTATATACAGACAGGCGGATCGGTCTTAATTTTCAGAGCGGCTTCAGGGTAGCTGGGCCGGAAGGACTGATCACTGCAGCTGATCTGCAGAGAATCCGTGAAATTGACGGCAAACCTGCAGTGGATGTTTACAATCTCTGGACAGATAACCGATTCAGCGAGCGGATCAGGAATGGGGAAGATATTTTCAACAATCTGTTGTATTACCCGCTGGCCAGGGTGAAAAAGGGATCTGACGGGATTGACAGGCATTTTGTTCTGGCCGTAAATCCTGAAAAAGACGGGAGTCTTAATACTTACTCCCCTGTACGGGTCGGTGAACGGCTGGTTCTGATGGCTGTTGATGACCAGGCACTGGTCAAACGGCCTGGAGTAAGCCTGCTCAGCGCCAGGGCCATGATCGGCGGTGACTTTTCCGGCGGACTTTCCTTTTATTGCGCAGGCTCGCAGATACTGCTCGAGCAGAAAAAACAGGTTAATCAGCTCGGCATGGAGTATAAGAAGGCCTTCGGAAAACCATTCCTTGCCTTGTTCACAGAAGGAGAGTATGGCTGCTGCCCTGGCAGCGACTCCTTTCACGCCAACCTGATGCTTGACACCATATTGTTTTCCGGCCCTGGAGAGAAACCAGAACCTGGAATTCCGGCCGGGCCAGCTGAAGCACTGCCAGACAAGCCGGAAGAAAGCGGCATCCCGTGGAGTGCCCTGTTTCTGGAGATTTTCGCGGTTTTAGCAGTCCTTTTTATCATGAAGCGGATGCTTTTGCAATGGAAGACTTTGAGCGGCAAGCTGATCAGTAAGCTGATCGTGCGCCTGTGCATCCTTTTTCTGATCTGTTCCCTGGCTTTCCTCACCGGCTTTGTCAGAGCGAACAGACTGGTTCAGGATCTGGAAAAAAGCTTTGTGGACAGGACAGGAAGGTATCTGATCAGCACTGTCAACAGGACCACAATGCTTTATCTTTTGGCCAGAAATTACGATCAGGTGGCCAGCAGCTGCAGGGACATCGTGAAAAACGACCCCACGATCCTGGAATTCACTTTCTATGATTCTTATGGACAGCTGATTTACCATTACAGCGTTCTGCCTGGGAGGGTAAAGGCAGAGGAGCTGTCATCAATCAAATTACCTGCCTCTGTCAGGCGAAAATACGAACGGCTCAGACAGACAGGAGAAGGCGGACACGTATTTCTGACCCGCAAAGGCTGGTATGAGTTTTACGATTGCCTGTTCACCGAGAAAAAGGAATATCTAGGTACCTTGAAGATCTTCATTGTTGCAGGCAAAGTCAGGGAATTGCTGGACCAGTGGTTCTGGCAGAACATCATTTTGTATTTTCTGGTCACTATCGCAGTAATTTATCTCCTTTTAAAAGGAATCCGGAAATCGATTCTGAATCCGATCAGGGCTTTGTCCGATGGAATTGCCGGCTTGAGCATGCGGGATTATTCCAGAAAGGTCCAGGTCAACACAGGAGACGAGTTTGAACGCCTGGGACAGGCTTTCAACCGCATGATGGAGGAACTGGAGAAATATTCCAACGGCATGGAGGAACAGGTCAGAGCCCGCACGATGGAACTGGCTGCAACCCTGGAAGACCTGCAGCGGGTCAGTAAAATCAAGGACGAATTCTTCGCTTCCATGAGTCACGAATTGCGGACCCCGTTGAATTCGATCATCGGCTTTACCGAGCAGTTTCTGGACGGCCTGGTCGGAGAAACACAACTTGATCAGGAGCAGCGGGAGACTCTGGAGATGATTCTTAGAAGCGGCAGGCACCTGCTCGGTTTGATCAACGATATCCTTGATCTGTCAAAGATCGAAGCAGGCAAATTTCAGCTGACTATCGAAAAAGTCAGGCTGGACGAAACCATCGTCTCAGTCGGCCAGGAAGTCCAGGCCATGCTTGAAACAGTTGAAAAGAAAGGGAAATATCACTTCCTGACTGAAATCGAAGAAAATCTCCCTGAAATCCGGGCTGACGAAAAGCGGGTGCGCCAGATTCTTTTGAATCTTCTAAGCAATGCCATCAAGTATTCCGAACAGGGTGAGATCAAAATCAGGTTATTCCGGAGCGGTTTCCATGGTTCTGCCGACAGGAACGGGCTTTACGCGACCCTGGCTGTTTCCGATCAGGGCGTCGGAATTCCTGAGCAGCAGCTGGACAGGATCTTTGATCAATACATGCAGATCGTTGAATCAAGGACCAAGAAAGTCAAGGGCACAGGCCTCGGGCTGTCCATCACAAAGAAACTTGTGGAAATGCATAAAGGTACGATCCGGGTGGAATCAGTGCATGGCCAGGGAAGCACATTCATTGTGACCCTGCCGATCGGGCAGTAATTACAGTTTATTCAATCCACAAATTTCAGGGTATAGTACGGGAAGAATTTGCCGAGATTGCGCTCCAATAGCGGGTCATAGATTTGCCTGCCCTTCAAGTCTTTGCTGTAGACCGGGATCATGTACTGGAAATAGAAACGGTAAGAGCTTTTCTTTCCAGGCTCGAACTGCACGTCATCGCTATGGCCTGTGCGCAGCTTCCTGCTGATTTCCAGAGACCATTTTCCCACTCCTGATGCTGCTGCCGCACCTGAGAGATCTCCCTGCTTTCCGTTGAACGCCCAGACTGCCCGGAGATCTCCGGCAGAACCTGAGGGTAATTGATCCCTGAACCAGTTCAGCTTTTCCCCCTTGAATTCAGAAGGGATTGTATCTATCGCAGTGTATGGAGGGATGCCGATGTCTGAATCCTCAAGCCCGAAAACCAGGAAGCTCGGATTGAGAAAGAAAGGCAGAGGGCCCAGCAGTTCTCCATGGTGGAACCTCAGCTCACCGGGCGAGACAGAGAACTGGATCCTGACTGAACGGTCGTCCAGGAATCCGCTGCAGGTTCCTGGTGCCCATTCCCACAGATCAAGCAGGCATTTTTTCCGACTGCCGAGACTTTTTTCCAGGCCAGGTCCGGTTTCCCAGAAAAGATCCAGGAAAAGGTTCTTGCGCGGTAAATAATATTTATAATCAGCTTCTTCATAATCTGAAGCTGAATACGACTTTTTATCCCTGTCCCATTCCAGGTTCAGGAGAAAGACTTCCGTAGAAATCCTGTTCTCGAATCTGATTAAAAAATAGACGCTTTCCGAATCGTAACAGGATGCGATCAGAGTGTTTTCAAAAAATGGATTGTCGATGCTGACCGGGCGATTGAAGCAGCTGTCCTGAATCCCGTCCAGCACTGGAGCAGATGTGATCCTGTGGGAAGATACGATTGTGCCTGAATTTACGGGGACAGGGGGGCAAAGGGACAGATTCCGAGGAATTTTCACTGTCTTTGTTTCCGGGGGATAATCAAAGGGCAGTTCCAGCACGGGGAAGAGCCTCTGCAAGATCTGGCCGTGCCGCTCTGAGAGTTCGGATCGCGCTGAATGCGTTGAGTTTCCAGTTTCAGCGGCAGAAAGATGAGTGGCAGTCAGGAAAAAGACCAGCATCCAAAAAGCAGCCATGTTTCCATTTTATCAGAATTTTGGTTATTATCTAACTAATCTATGCGGATAGTTTGTCTGATTTTTATTTTTCTGGCCTCTGCCACTTGCTTTTCAGCCTCAGCTGTGGACGCCACTGAAAAAACCATTGATATCGGGCATTCAGTGACTATGGAATTAGTGCTGATCTCAGCTGGTGAATTCACGATGGGCAGGGTGGAATCCGATTCGGCAGATGCCTGTCCTGCTCACCTGGTCAGGATCACCAGGGATTTCTATCTCGGCAGATATGAAGTCACTCAAAGGCAGTGGGAAGAAGTGACTGGATTCAATCCCAGCTGTTTTTCCGGTCCGAACAGGCCTGTGGAGCAAGTAAGCTGGAACGACTGCCAGGACTTTGTCGGCCGTTTGAACCTGCGCGGGATCGGCAAGTTCCGCCTTCCATCCGAAGCTGAATGGGAATATGCCTGCCGGGCCGGCACAATCACTCATTTTTACTGGGGCGATTCCATTGAAACTGATTATCTCTGGTATGGCGACAACAGCGGAAACATGACACACGATGTCGGGCTGAAGAAGCCGAATCCATGGGGTTTGTTCGATATGCTGGGAAATGTCCGGGAATGGTGCAATGACAGTTATTATGATAAATATTACGGCAGCAGCCCTGTCAATGATCCGCAGTGCACGAACGGAAATCTCAAAGTTCTGCGGGGCGGGTGTTTCTGGAATTATTCATACTTCTGCCATCTGGAAGCCAGGGATAAAAGCCCCAAAGAGCAATGGTATCTTCTGAACGGACTCAGGGTAGTGATGGAGAAGTGAAGAGCCACTTTCAAACTTGTTTGTTAGTGGCTCTCATCCCGAAGCCGGAGGCTTGGGATGATTTTATTAGTCCCACTCCGCGTCCCGAGCTATGCTCAGGACGCTCCGGGGATAAGAAGTTGTAACCAAGAACTTCGCGAAGCTCAGTTCTTGGAACAACTTCTAATACTTTTGCAATTCCTGCGGGACGCTGCATTCCTGAAAATTGAATCCTCTGCCTGGCACGAACTTAAGCCCGGCAAAGCGCTTGTCAGCAGCGTAAAAACCTGATTCCGCGCTGAGAAAGATGATGATCTGACTTTCGGCCAGGATCTTTTGAACCTGACCATATATTTCTTTTCTTTGATCCATGTTCAAAGTTCTCCTGCCTTCAGCCATCAGCCGCGCAATTTCCGGGACTCCGTCAGGCAGGTCGCAGAACTCAGGGTCAGACCCATAAGCTTTCCGCTCCAGAAACACGTTTGTTTCTCCGGTGATTTCTGTTGTGATCCCTGATTTCAGGGTAACTGTAACTCCGATTTTTTCCCAGGAGTCCTTGATTATCGCTGCCTGATTCGAAAGCTCAGCCGGATAATTCAGGCAGATTGAATTGCCTCCGGCTCCGCTGCCGCGGGATTCCAACAGTTTGCGGGCTTTTTCCGGGGAAAATTCCATCGGTTTGACAGCAGGGTTTTCAAAGCGATCCGGCGGGAACGGGCTTGAGATGGGGCGTCCTTCAAAGCGTTCCCTGTCGATGGCTAGTGAGAGAGCATTTCTAAGATTCCGGTCGGTTAAAGGAGTCCCCTTGGAAAATCTGATTGAGATATAGTCTGTGCAAGGTTTTTTTAACACTGTAAATCGGTTCAGAAACTCGCTTGAGCCGGAGTATTTCTGAAACTGATATGGTTCGAGTTCCAGAATGTCGATCTTCCCCTGAAGCAGCAGATTGATGGCATTCCCAGTGTCGGGAATGATCTTGAATACGAGTTTGTCAAGCAACGGTCTGCCGAGAAAATAGCTCTGACTGGCGCTGAGGATCAGTGTGTCATCCTGTGAATAGGAGGTAAAACTGAAAGGGCCGGCTCCGATCGGCTGATAATTAAAGGCTGAATCAGGCAGATTTTCACGAAGCAGCAGGTGTGAAGGAAGAATTGGAACAGTCCAGCTGCAGAGAGCAGGGGCGAAAGGCTCATCATATACGGCTCGGAAACAGTATGCATCCACTACTTCCAGGCTGCAGCGGGAAAAAGCTTCTCGCAGATTGCTGTTGCCGGATCTGATCGCAGCACAGGTGAATTTGATGTCTGCGACAGTGAGTTCGATCGCATCCTGCCACCAGATAATGTTTTTCAGATAAAAAGTGATGATTTTTCCGTCTGTGGAGATTTCCCATTTTCTGGCAATATCACCGGTAAACGAACCATCAGGTTCCTCTTTTACCACACTGGCATATAGCAGAGGGTTAATCAGCTGGGAGGTTTCGTTTTGAGGAAGCAGTGGATTGAAGCTCAGAGGTGAATTTCTGAGCGCTACAACAGCTGAGTCCCCTGACACGGATTTATTTCCGCTGCCCAGGTGTTCTTTGTCCTGAACCGGAGTTATGGTGTTTTTTCCGCAGCCGGAAGTAATGGCGAAAAGCAAAATCAGAAAAATATTTCTCAGCATTAAGTAATTTTACCTGAAAACAAGTCAGTAGGAAATGGGTACTAATCAGTGAGCAGGTTACCGCTCTCTGCATCAACGTGGATCCTGCTTCCATCGCTGGTGATGAAATGATAGCAGGGTCTGCACTCTACTGGGCCGGATTGCCTGAAGGACGGAGAATAATATCCCATTGTAAAGTTGATGAAAGTGATTTGTGCTCCTGCTTTGATCAGGGAGGATATCTGGGGAGCCGCCCTGTTCAGAGCTTCGATTGGATCGAGAATCAACTCTTTCTGAGGCGGAGATTTTTCCAGCTGCCGCCAGAGGACAGTGTAAGAGGCTACTCCAAACCGGTCCACTAGGAGATTTATGCAGTCTCCATTGATTCCTGAAAGTTCTTTGCCGTCTACAACTCTGCCGAAGGAGAGGAAGTAATTAATGGTCACATCCATGCCGGATGAGGTACGGACGATGGGTATGATCTCTTTAAGTTCGGCGTCAGCAGGGAGCCCGCCATTGGCCTCGATGAAATTTACAGCAGTGGCATACGCTTGCCAGAAACCTTTGGAAGTGTTCAGATTTGAAGGGGTCCGGAAAATCCGCAGACCGCCTGCCTGGGAAATTTCGTAATCATAACCAAAGCGGCGGAATGATTTCAAATCAACGTGGCGCTTTACATCGACAGGATTGGCAACTATCGCCGGAAATTCATCGTCAATGGCCTTTTCAACTGCGAAAGCATAGCTGAGATTGTCGCTGAGCTGGATCGGAGTTTCCAATGATCTGGCTTTGAGTCCTGAGACTGAGATTTTGGTTAAACTCTCTGTTCCCTCTCTGAAACAAGTGTTGTCATTGGGATCGTCCTGGTTGAAAAAAGCAAATTTGCTCTGACCTTTGTAATAAGTTTTATTGATCACACCGCTCCAGCGTTTAGCCATTTCCGGATCATAGTTGCAGTTGGCCAGTTTCCAGGAGTCGAAAAAGGCCTGGGCATCGTCTGTGGATTTGCCGTTGATCCCTGAGCAGAACGCCTTGGCGATTTCGTTGTCTGCAGGTTTGTCCCATGAGATCATGTAATAACCGAGTACAGTGAGCAGATTCGAATTGTTTTTCTGGGCGTCTACCCATTTATCTGTGACAGACAGGCAACAGGCAAGCATGATGTGTTTGACTTTGTTGGATTTGCAGTCACTGAATGAATAGGTATCTCCGCTAGGCGGGCAGGCCATGTCGTCTGTGCCGTGTCCTGTGTACATCAGGATGTCTATCGGCGTGGACGGCTCGAATGAAGCTTGGTTGATCGCTGCATCGCGGATGTCGGCTTCCAGAGTATAACCCTGTGCGCTCAAGGCGGCGATGAAATCGTCGGCGTCCGTGTTGTCGAGTGGCTTGTTCGGGGGAGAGTAAGCACCTGCTGCTAGCACTCTCATTTTTTTGACTACAGTCACATCGGATTTGGCGTTCAGCCACCTGGGCTCTGCGTCAGCTCCAGGGTTGGTGGTCAGCTTTGTGAATCCTCCCAGCGTGATGTTGGCTGTATAGATCTCCAGATTACCTTCGTGCTTGGAGGAATAAACCACATTTACCCCGTCAGGGGCCACGTCGAAATCCAGCACACTGGATTTGGTAGTGACCAGCTGCGGCGCATTGCCGTCTGAAGCGACTTCTCCCACATCATAACTTTTCATGACCCCTGGAACTGATTCCACCATGTAATAGACTCTGGTCCCGTCAGCGGAAATTTTAGGGCGGGTGCAGTTCAGGCCGTTTAAAGAAGCTATCTTCTTGGGGTTATTGCCGTCTGCATCTGCAATGTAGATGCACTCCTGTGTCCCGCCCTGCTTGGAATTGAATGCGATCTTAGTTCCGTCAGCCGAAACGCAGGGGTTGAAACTCATTTTGTCTGTGGTGAGTTTGGTATAACCTGTGCCGTCAACTCCAACCACTGCCACATATGTTTCATTGGAATCGTTGGTAACCTGGAAAATTATTTTTTTCCCGTCAGGGAAAAAGCTGGCAAAGTCTTCGCTGTCATGAGTATTGGTGACATTCTTCCAGCCTGTGCCGTCTGTTTTTACAACCACCAGGTCGTAGATTTTGGTAAGCAACCCGCTGGGGCTGGCTGATCCGTTCTGCAGGGAGTAAACCAGCCAATTGCCGTCCGCAGAATAATTAATGTGAATTTCAGTCGTTTTATCATCTGTGACTTTTTTACGTGCAGAGCCGTCAATTCCCATCACATACATGTCACGCTGAGCTGCTTCCAGGGTATCGGTCACAAAGGCAAAGGTTTTTCCAAGAGGAGAGACTGCATGGCTAAAAGTGGGGGCAGCATCGGGTGTGATTCTCTTCTGATTGGCTCCGTTGGAATCCATCATAAAAACACTGGTGTAATTATTTTGATAACTGCTGTACAGGATTTTTAAATCTGAAATTGGAGTGGGGGTAGGAGTCGGTGTTGGAGTAGGAGTGGGGGTCGGTGTTGGAGTAGGTGTAGGAGTAGGAGTCGGTGTCGGTGTTGGAGTAGGTGTAGGAGTAGGAGTCGGTGTTGGAGTAGGAGTGGGGGTCGGAGTAGGATGTGGGGTAGGATTAGGCAATACACCCTGTCCTGGAAGAAAAACTATATCATGTGCAGAAATGTCAGGACAATTCACGATCAGGAAAATCGTCAAAATCAACAGAAATATTTTCATACTTACATTATAGTCTAAAAATGTCTTTTAGGCAAGTGGGGCTTGACATATGTTGACTAAACAGGAAGCTTCATTTTGAAAGAGTTGGTGAAATCTGTTCTTGAGCTTTAGTCATTGAACAGGTTGCCGTTGCATGCGTCGACATGGATCCTGCTTCCATCGCGAGTGATAAAATGATAGCAGGGTCTGCACTGCACTGGACCTGATTTCAGGAAAGACGGTGAATAATATCCCACAGTGAAGTTGATGAAAGTGAGATTCCCCCCGGTTTTGATCAGTGAGGAGATCTGAGAAGCCGCCCTGGTCAGAGCTTCTATGGGATCGAGGAGCCGAAGGTCTTTTTGTGGTGGAGACTGTTCGAGCTGCCGCCAGAGGACAGTGCACGAAGCAATTCCGAACCGGTCCACAAGGAAATTCAGGCAATCTCCGCTGAATCCTGACAACTCCTTGCCGTCGACCACTCTGCCGAAGGAGAGAAAGTAATTGATGGATACATCTGTACCTGAACTGGTACGGACAATAGGAACGATCTCTTTAAGTTCGGCGTCAGGCGGGAGGCCGCCCAGATAGGAATCGATGAAAGTTACAGTGGCGTTATACGCTTCCCTGAAGCCTTTGGAAGTGTTCAGGTTTGAAGGGGTCCGGAAAATCCGCAGACCGCCTGATGGGGAAATTTCACAATCATAGCCTGAGTTCAAGAAAGAATTCAAGTCAAGCTGGCGCTGTATCTCGATCGGATTAGCCATTATCACTGGAAATTCCTCGTCAACAGCCTTTTCCACAGTAAAAGCATAGCTGAGATTCTCTTTAAGAGGGACTGGGACTTCCAGCGGATGTGCTTTAAATCCAGCCGACGAAATTTTGGAAGATTCCATGTTGTCCTCTCTGGAAAACATACTGTTACCAGGGTCACCCATGTCGACTAAATCGAATTTGCTCTGGCTCATGTAATAGGAATTGTTAATGATTCCGCTCCAGCACCTGGCCGTTTCCTGATCATAGGAGCAGTTGGCCAGTTTCCAGGCATCAAAAAAAGCCTGGGCATCATCAGTGGATTTGCCGTTGATGCCAGTGCAGAAGATTTTGATTATGCCGTTATCTGCAGGTTTGTCGAATGAAGCCATGCGGTATCCAAGTATTGTGAGCAGCCTGGAATTATTTCTTTGAGTATTGACCCAGTGGTTTGTCAGCGATTCGCTGCAGGAGAGCAGCAAGTGCCTGACATTATTGCATTTGAAGTCTCTATAAGAAAAAGTGCCGTTCTGGAAGGTCGCCATATCAGCACTGCCACGACCTGTATACATCATAATATCGATCAGAGATGGCGGTTCAAAAGAGGATTTGAGGATCTCTTTGTCCCTGATGTCTGCTTCCAGGTTATAATTCTGGGATTTCAGGATATCGATGAAATCGTCCGCGTCAGTGCAGTCGAGAGATTGAGCCTCTGCAGGATACTGCCCGGCTGCAATCACTCTCATTTTTATCAGCGCTTTGGAATTTTTGTAGGTGATCCACCTGGGTTCTGCATCGGCTCCGTCATTGGTGGTCAGCTTGGTAGGCCCTCCAGCCTGGGAGTTGATCACATAAATCTGAAGGTTCCCCTCATGCTGGGAAGCATAGACCACACTGACGCCGTCTGGTGCAACGTCGAAATCAGTAACATCGGATTTTGTCGTGATCAATGTCTGCGAGCTGCCGTCTGAACCTACCATTCCTATATCGTAAGTTTTCTGCATCCCGGAAACGGTTTCCACCAGAAAATACACTTTTGCTCCATCAGCGGAAATCTTCGGACGCAGGCAGTTTTTCTCTTTTACAGAGGCGATTTTCTTGGGTTTGGTCCCGCTGGCATCTCCAATGTAAATGCTTTGCAGGTCCGCTTCGCGGCTGGAACTGAATACGACCTTGGTGCCGTCCCCGGAAATCGAGGGAGAATAGCTGACTCCGTCTGTGGTGAGTTTGGTATATCCAGTGCCGTCAGCTTTCACTATTCCAATATTTGTGGCTTTTGTACTGTCTGTGACTTCGAAAATTACTTTTGTTCCATCAGGGACAAAGGAAGCATAATCCTCACTGTCAGGAGTATTGGTAATGTTTTTCCATCCTGTGCCATCGATTTTCACTGTCACTATGTCGTAGGCTTTGTCCAACAGCCCGCTGCCTGTACCATTTAACAGAGAATAAACCAGAGAGCTGCCGTCTGCTGAATAACTGATATGCATCTCAGAGATTTTGTCGTCAGTGACTTTTTTACGGCCAGACCCGTCAGTACCCATCACATACAGTTCGCGCTGATTGTCAATATAATCTGTCACAAAGGCAAATTTGTTTCCAACCGGTGAGACTGCATGGCTGAAAGTGGGGGCATTGACTGGTGTGATCCTTTTCTGGTCACTGCCGTTCGCACCCATCATGTAAATGCCGGTATAGTCTCCACGGTAACTGCTGAAAATAATTTTTAATTCCGTAGATGGGGTCGGAGTTGGCGTGGGCGTGGGAGTCGGCGTGGGGGTCGGCGTTGGCGTAGGCGTCGGAGTTGGCGTGGGCGTCGGGGTAGGATGCGGGGTTGGCGTAGGCAATACACCTTGTCCAGGAAGAAAAACTATATCATGAGCAGAAACAATGGAACAATTCATTATCATCAGAACAGCTAAAACCAATTGAATCAATTTCATACATACATTATAGTCCAAATCCGTCTTAAAATCAAGCGCGACTTGACATAATAAGTACCTGTCGGGCTTAGTTGCGGCATAAATCCTGTGCTGAATTTTTATATATAGAATGGTACTTTGAGGACTTGACAAGCATGAAAATTTGAGTAATAATATAAATGAGTGAGCATTCATTCGAAAACAATGGAAGAAAATGTAAAAAACTGCCAGAATCAGGAGGTAGTATGGGAAAAAAAACTAAAGCTGCACTTTTGTTTTTCTGTCTTTATCCGGCAATAGTAGATTTTCTGGCGATCAATCTTTCATTTCAACCGTTTGCGACATATGGAATTGGTAAATTGATCATGATTGCAATTCCATTGATTGTCTGGTACAGATCCGGGGTTTCCTTGAGAGTGCTGCGCTTAAGAATTGGTCTAGCCAGAATTTCTGTTGTCAAGGGACTCCTAACCGGGACTTTGATGTCAGCTTTGATTTATCTTGCATACAATCTTTTTTTCAAGTCAATGGTCAATCCAGGGCCGATCATTGACAGATTGTATGCATTGGATCTAACGGATCATTATATTACAACTGCTTTTTTCCTTTCCTTTTCCAACAGTCTGATGGAAGAATATTACTGGAGGGGTTTTATTCTGGATCAGATGAAAAAAATGATTTCAGGAGTCGTTCCGCTTTGCATCTTGAACGGAATATTTTTCAGCATCCACCATTTTGCGGCTCTGCTCCCGATGTTCAGATTGAATCTGACACTTGCATTTGCTGCTGCAACCGGCGTTGCAGCAGCTGTCTGGAGCTGGCAGAGACTTGCAGGGCAATCCCTGCTGGATTGCTATGTCAGTCACGTACTGGCTGATCTTGCGATCTTTTATGTCGGCTGGGAGGTGATTCAATGAACAGCGAAGAGCTTAAGCTGATTCAGGCAGGACGCAGAAAATTTGCGGCAATGGCTTCCACCTATTTTCTAGGAGTGTTCAACGATAATTTTTTCAAACAGGCAGCGCTGCTGATGGCGATTTCCGCCGGACTGATTGATTTTCAGGGTTATGCCACAGTTATTTTCACTCTGCCTTTTCTGATATTTGCGTCCTATGCAGGCTGGCTGTCAGACAGGTTTTCCAAAAGGTCTGTGATGATAGGCTCCAAAGTGCTTGAACTGATCGCAATGCTTGCAGGTGCTGCAGGAATCTGTACTGGAAGCTGGGTGCTGATTTTCACAATGCTTGGGATTATGGGGATTCAGGCTGCTGTTTTCAGCCCTGCGCTTAACGGATCCATTCCTGAACTATATCCTGCCTGGTATGTGATAAAAGCCAATGCCATCGTGAAGATGATCAGCACCACTGCAATTTTCGGAGGCATCGCCATGGCCGGGCTTGTTCTGAGCCGCAGGGGTGCGGAAGTGAGTTCGATTCCATGGGGACAGTTTCTGGTAGCGCTTTCGGTGGTGTCAGTGTCGATTCTGGGGTTGATTGTCAGCTTCGGTGCTCCCAGCCGGCCAGCTGCGGCACCCGAGAAAAAATTCCCGCGCAGCGGACCGCTGGAAACTTTTCGGACGATTCAGGAAATACAGAAAGACCCTTTGCTCAACATCGCGGTCATGTCCAACATGTTCCTCTGGTTTTGCGGCTCGATGATGACAATGATCGTCAATCCTCTCGGTTTGAAGCAGTATTGCGCCGGAGAAGCAGTCACCAGCTTCATGAATGTGGTTTTCCTGACAGGAATCGCAGCCGGGGGATTCATCAGCAGCCGCCTGGCGGTTGGAGAGCGCTGGTACAGGGTTCTCTCGCCGGCTGCACTGATCATGTCTGTAATGATGGGTTTGATGGTGCTGGTTCCGCACCTGCCGGTCGGCCATGATCTTCAGGTGATGGCGATTTTTATCAATCTGGCCGGTATCGGACTGTGCGGAGGGGTTTTCCTGATCCCCCTGGAAAGCTTTGTCCAGGTGCGTCCGGCTGCGGACAGAAAAGGCTCAGTGATTTCTGCCGCGAATTTCTCGGTTTTTTCTGGCATTCTTGTTTCAGGTCTGGTGGCAAATTTTCTTAACGCATGGCTGCTGCCGACCCAGAGCTTTGCCGTAATGAGCATAATGTCGCTTTCCGTTTCCATCTGGCAGTACTTTGTTCTGAACAAGGGGAGGTTGAAATGATAAAGGTGCAGATCAGATTCAATAAATTGATTGCATTTTTGGCCAGGGCGATTCTCCGCCTGCGATACCAGGTCAGGATCACAGGGCTCAGAAAAATTGAAAGCAGGGGAGTCAGGAGCATACTGCTCCTTCCCAACCATCCAGCCTTGATCGATCCTATCATACTCAATACCTGGTTTTATCCGCATTTCAAGCAGCGCACTCTGGCAGACCACGATCAGATTGACCGTCCCCTGATCAGCTGGCTGGGGAAGCGGTTCGGCGTGATCACGCTGCCTGACATCACAAAGCTTGGCGGTGATTGCGCAGCAGAGATAGATAAAAAGATCAGAGAATGCGGGGAAATCCTCGCAGGCGGCGACAATCTGCTTTTCTATCCGGCCGGAAGACTCGCCCGGGGGAAATACGAGAGTATCGGCGGAAACAGCGCAGTGGAGACGATTCTCAGGCAGCACCCTGATACCAGAGTGGTTCTGGTCAGGACAAGAGGGTTGTGGGGAAGTTCTTTCAGCCGTACTGACGGACATGCACCGTTTGCGGCGGTTGCCCTTTCCAAAGGACTGTCTGCTCTTCTTAAAAGCCTGATTTTCTTTGTGCCTAAGCGGGAAATTACGATCGAATTGATTGAACCCTCTGATTTTCCCGGAAAAACGGACAGGCTGGTGATAAACCGTTATCTGGAAAATTTTTACAACTTCAATCCGGTTCCCAATCTGTATGTTCCTTATACCTGCTGGGAATCGGGTGGAAGAAGGATCAAACCGGAGCCGGTTGAGCAGAAACTCGACGTAGATGTCTCTGAAGTTCCTGATCCTGTCCGGAGCGCCGTGCAGAGCTTTCTCTGCGAACTTACAGGCAGCAGCGGCATCAGTGAAAGCATGTCTCTGGCCGGGGACCTTGGCCTGGACAGCCTGGCCAGAGTGCAGATCGCTTCCTGGGTCGAGGAAACATATGGCTTTCCGCAGGGAAATCCCGATGCCCTGCAATCCGTGGCGGATGTGATGCTGGCTTCATGCGGTCAGGCAGTTTCTGCGAGGCCGGTTGAAATTTCTCCTGTGCCTGGAAGCTGGTTCACGGAAACAGATCAGGCAGTTTCCATTCCTGAGGGGAACACACTGACGGAAGTGTTTCTGAAACAGGCCCGGAAAAACAAGGTTGCCATTGCGGACCAGATGTCAGGCGTTAAATCATACAGGGATCTGGTCGCCGCTGTTTTTCTCCTGAAACCTGAGTTCGAGATGCTGCCAGGGGAGAGGATCGGACTCCTGCTGCCGGCATCCGTTTCAGCGGCCACTGCTTATTTTGCCCTGCTTTTTTCAGGAAAGACCCCGGTGATGATCAACTGGACTGTCGGGCAGCGCAGTCTGACAGAATCTCTGAATAAAACAGGGGTCAGCCGGATAGTCACATCCAGAACCCTGATCGCCAGGCTGAAGAGCCAGGGGAATGACCTTTCATGGCTTCAGGGGCTGGTGTTTCTCGAGGATCTGGCCGAAAAATTCGGATTTTTCGGGAAAATATGGGCGATCATCAGGGCTTTCCACGCACAGTCCCTTGCTAAAGTAAAAGTGTCTGAGACGGCTGTGATACTTTTCACCAGTGGTTCGGAAAATCTGCCCAAGGCAGTACCGCTCACGCACGGGAATCTGCTCGCGAATCTGCGGGACATTTCCGGTGCGATCACCCTTCATCAGAATGACTGCCTGATCGGTTTTCTGCCTCCCTTCCACTCCTTCGGACTAACTGGCACAATCCTCCTGCCCCTCTGCCTTGGCATACGCACTGTCTATCATCCCAATCCCACGGAAGCGTTGACTCTGGCAAGACTGATCGAGTCCTACAGCGTCGGCATCCTGGTCGGGACCCCTACATTTCTGGCTGGGATTCTGCGCATTGCGACAGCTGAGCAGCTTTCCAGCCTGAGGCTCGCCTTTGTCGGGGCTGAGAAATGCCCGGAGCGTGTGTACGAAAAGCTCACTGCCCTGTGCCCCAGGCTCGCGCTGCTTGAAGGATATGGTATCACCGAGTGCTCCCCCGTGATTTCGATCAATGATCAGGAAAAACCAGTACCTTATACCATCGGCCGGGTTCTGCCTTCATTGTCATATGCCATAGTCCATCCTGAAACTCTGGAACAGGTTCAACCGGGCGGAACAGGGATGCTGCTCGTTTCCGGGATCAGTATTTTTTCGGGATATTTCGGTGGAGAATCAGCGTTTGTAAAAGCGCTCGGAAAGACATGGTACAAAACCGGGGATCTGGTGAGTGAAGATCAGGACAGAGTGCTCACTTTCAAAGGAAGGCTCAAGAGATTTGTGAAGCTGGGCGGAGAAATGGTTTCTCTTCCAGCCATCGAATATGTACTGGCGCCGCATTTCACCCGCGAAGAGGACGACGGGCCGGGAATCGCAGTGGAAGCTTCCGGCGATCCGCCTGAGATCGTTCTTTTCACGATCCGCGATACAGACCGTGAAACAGCCAACCGCCTGTTACGAGAAGGCGGGCTTTCCGGCCTGCACAATGTCAGGAGAGTTGTGAAAGTGGACAAAATCCCGGTGCTGGGAACCGGCAAAGCCGATTACCGGGCTTTGCGGGAAATGTTGACGCAGTCCTGAATTTCAGCTGACCGCTGAGGTTGAAAAGTGCTCTTTTTTCAGCTACCATTGGGATATGTTTTCCGAGATTTTCAATGTCAAATTGCTGTTTCTGCTTTTTTTTCTTGCCATCTACTCCTTCTCAGTCTCCATTTTCAACTCTGACCGCCGTTCTACTGTAAACCGGCTTTTCATCATCCTGATGCTGTCCTCGTCCATCAACAACCTGATCGGTTTTCTGGCCGAAATCCTGCAGACTCCCGGCCTCAACTATACTCTCAGCGGGATCGGGAATCTCGGGCAGCTGGCATGCCCGATCCTGTATCTTCATTTTTCCATGGCATTCCCTTCGCCGGACAGCCGAGTGGTCTCTGAAAGGATCAGGACTACCCTGATACCTCTCTGCTACTTTCTGCCGATCTGCTATCTTACCTTTTTCTATTCCTGCTGCAGGACTGAAGTTTTTCACCAGGCAGTCGCAGTGTATCAGCTTATATTCATGTTCAGCGCGCTCTGGGTCCTTGGCAGAAAGCTCGAATTGTCAAAGTTCGAACTCAAGCGTCAGCAGTTGACCTGGGTGATTTTAGCCTTTTCTTTCAATTTCATCCTGATGTCTGTTCTGAATTTTCTGGAGTCCTTCACCAACCTGCAGTTTTACCTGGAAAACCTGGTTTCTCCGGTGCTCCTGTTTTTCCTGCTCTCTCCGCCTATCCTCGAGTTCAACTGGGACAATTTCAATTTTCTGATCAGGCGCAGTTTCACTTATGTGGTAGTGATGGTCCTGCTCCTGGTTTTTTTCCTGTTCATGTATGAGCAGGTAATCGTGCATTTAGGCGAACGGGTTAAATATGGCTATCTGCTGGACATCCTGCTGCTGCTTTCGATCTTCATCGCCTTTCAGCCGTTCCGGAACACGATCTACCAGCTGACCGGAAAATTCTTTTCCAGAGACTGGGCCAGGTATGAAGAAGAGATACTGAGTTTTTCCAAGGAATGTCTGGAAATCCTGGAACCCGAAATGCTGGTGGATCTTCTGCGGGGCAAGCTTGTGCATGTCCTGAAGCCTGAACGGGTGGAAATTGTGCTCGACCCGGACGGAGTGCTGGAAGAAAATAATCCCGGGCTGTATGATTTTCTGATGCGGCACGACTTTATTGATTTGCGCTCTGAAGCAGATCGAAATTCTGCTTTAGGAATTGATTTACCCTACCTGATTCCGCTGAAAAAAGGAGAAACACTGCATGGATACATCGCACTCGGCCTCAAGAAGAACGGGAATTCTTATAACGAACAGGACCTCACTCTTCTCCGGCAGCTCTCTCTTAATACCAACATCGCCCTGCATAATTCGCTGCTTTTTAAAAATCTGGAAGAGACCAACCAGAAACTGATGGCAGCTTCCGGTGAACTTGCAGACAAGGAAAAAAAGCTTCAGGAAGCCGACCGCATGGTAGCCATAGGCCGGATGACCACCCAGATCGCCCATGAAATCAAAAATCCTTTAGGAATCATCAGGCTCTCAGCAGATGAGCTCAATGAGCAGAAACTTCAACCTGAAGCCAAAAAACTGGTTACCTACATCCACCATGAAACAGAAAAACTTACCAAATTCATGAACAACTTGCTTTTTTTCACAGCGGATAAGGTGTTGAATCCACAGAAAATCGAACTGCCCAGTTTTCTGAAGACGCTCTTGGAGCAGATAATGCCTCAGGCCCTGTATCCAGGGATCACTCTTCACCTGGACCTCGCAGACAGTCATATTTTCTTTGATCCTGAAAAACTCAAAACTGTTGTTTCAAACTTGGTTATTAATGCCACTGAAGCCATGTTTTCAAAGGGCAATATCTTTATCCACACCCGCACTGAGCAGGGATTTGTGCTGCTGGAAATATCCAACGACGGACCTGAGATTCCAGCCGGGATCAGGGATCAGATTTTCCGGCCTTTTTTTACCACCAAGATCAAAGGAGGCGGACTGGGGCTTGCCATCGTAAAGCAGATACTTGGAAAGGGAAATGCTCTGATTTCAATTGAGAGTTCTGCAACCCTTACCACATTCTCGCTAAAATTTCCGGGAGGCGAACCATGCCCAAAATCCTGGTGATTGACGATGAACAGGAGATGGTGGACACGCTCGAGATCATTCTCCGGAAAAAGGCGGATGTGGTCAAGCTCACAACAGCCGTGGATCTGGAAAAACAGCTGGCTCTCTGCCACCCGGATCTAGTGATCACTGATCTCAAAATGGAAGGACCGGATGGCCTGGAAGTGCTGAAAATTATCAGAAGTACCCTCCGGATTCCTGTCATCATCATGACTGCATATGCCACGGTTGAGACAGCGATCAAAGCTTTGAAGGATGGTGCAGCCGACTATCTGATCAAACCTTTTTCCAGGCAGCAACTGCTGGATGCCATCGAAAAATGTCTAAAAACTGCAAATCCTGAAACCGCGGCAAGTTATGAGGAAGTGAAGGTAAAATACGGGATGGACTTGATCGGAGTAAGTTCTCAGATGATCCAAGTGTTCGAGAAGATCCTGAAAGTGGCTCCAACCAATTCCAGCGTGCTGATCACAGGGGAATCCGGTGTGGGTAAGAGCCTGGCTGCCAAAAGTATTTTGGATAAAAGTCAGCGCAGGACTAAACCGTTTGTCACAGTCGACATGGGGTCAATCCCGGCAGCACTCTTCGAGTCTGAACTTTTCGGGCATGAGAAAGGATCCTTCACCGGAGCAACGGAACGGAAGATCGGTAAAATTGAGTCAGCAGACGGGGGCACTCTTTTTCTGGATGAAATTGGCGACCTGCCTCTTGAAACGCAGCCGAAAATCATGCGGCTTCTGCAGGAGCGGGTATTCGAGCGTGTCGGTGGAGTTACCCCCATCAGCATAGATGTGAGGATCATCTCAGCCACCAACCGCAATCTCGAGGAACTGATCGAACGGAAAATCTTCCGGCAGGATCTTTATTACCGGCTGAATGTGTTCCCGATCCCGATTCCTCCGCTCCGTGAGCGCAGGCCGGACATCATGCTGCACTGCGAGCATTTTATCCGCAGATTCTGCGAGGAAAATAATGCCGGCCCGAAGTCGTTGAGCCAGAAAGCCATTGATCTGCTGCTGTCCAACGGCTGGCCGGGCAATGTACGCGAACTTTACAATGTGCTGGAACGTGCCCTGATACTCTCGGATGAAATCATCATGCCTGAACACCTCTGGTTGAAAGCTGAAAACGGCGAAATTCCCAGCAGCCTCGACGACCTGGAACGTGAGCATATCCGAAGGGTCATGTCATATACTGAAGGCAATAAACTGAAAGCAGCCGCAATTCTTGGCATTGAGCGTTCCACATTGTATCGTCTGATCAAAAAATACCAGCTGGAATGATGGGACTGAATCACCTCTTTTTTTATAACCCCTGTTCCGGAGGGATCGCCGGTAAGCTTGACCAGATAAATTATCTGGTGAAAGATTTCCAGGCGCAGCTTCTTGAGACAGATCCTGACCCCAGGATTTTTTTTGACAAGTATCAGAAGCTGGTAACCGGCAACACAATTCTGACTGCGATCGGGGGTGACGGCACCCTTAACCTCCTGGTTAACAGTTTTTATCCCTATTGTCGGAATTATTCCCTGATCCCTGTTGGAACCGCCAATGTGGTGGCAGGAGAACTGGGAATCCCCACTGACATCAAAAAGGCTTTTCTGAGCCTGAAAAACCCATCCCCGATCGGGCTGGACCTTGCAAGAGTTAACCAGAGTTATTTCCTGATGAGCCTTGGCATAGGAATGGACGCTGAATCCGTCGGTTCTGTCTCCGTGAGGTTGAAGAAACTTTCCGGCAGGGCCGCCTATCTGCATAGTTTTCTGAAAACTTTTTTGTGTTACAGGGAACCGGTGCTGAGGATCAATACCGGCGGAAAAACTTACCACGCATACAGCCTGATCGTCCAGAATTTCAGGAATTATGCCGGACCGTTTCACTTCAGCAACAAAGTATCTCCTCATGACGGGCTTCTGAATCTGGTGCTTTTTTTGAAACCGCACTGGGGCATATTCAGGCTGTCTCCGCTTTTCCAGATTATCTTCGGACAGTCGAAATGGATCAGGATCATTCCAGTCGTAAATGCCAGAATCGATTCAGATCAACAGGTCCGCACCCAGATTGACGGCGACTCCGGCCCAGTTACTCCTATCGAGGTCGAAGTGATTCCTCAAGCCCTGCATTTTTTCCTGGGAAGCGAGATTCTGCTCGCACGGGAAAAGAAGGGTGTATTCTCTCAACCATGCCTGTTCAGGCCTAGTGAAGTTTGACTTTCCCCTTGATCCGTGTTATAATTAATTAGGCCTTAATCTGAAGAGGTTTTCCCGGATCTCAACCCCGGCGGGAGGAAACATGAATAACTTGAAGTACATTGCCGTGATTGTAGCCATAGTCTCGCTGGCTGCCGCTTCCTATGCCGCCGAGAAGACTTACACCACTTCGATTCAACATTATCTCGCCAAATTCGATCAGAACAAATCCTGGGAAGAGAAAGTGGTGATGCCTTCAGAAATGGCTATGGCCGGTTTCGTTTTCACCAGTTATGAGATGACCCCATTCGATAAAGCCTCAGCTGAAAACTTCAATCTGAGCGACCATATGTTCACCTTTACATATAAAATCAAGAAAGCGCTGGTGGAAGAAGCTGACACCAGGATCGAGATAGTTCTCTATGCTGCCGACGATGTGAAGAAAGACAGCTCTAAGGTGGTTGTCAAGGCTTCCTCCCCGGCTAAAGCCGCAGATCCTCCCAGCCGAGACGTGCTCTATCTGAACTGGGCTCAAACACTCAACCTCAATTCCTCGCTGAGGGTGATTGCGATCCATGTTATCTGGTATGCCTCTGATAACTCCATGATCGGCCGGCTTACCTTCAACAGTGTCAGCGGCAGCTATGCATGCGGGGACATGGCTGTACCTTGGAGCACTACCGGTCAGGGTGTGATGGCGACCTGGAATCTCAACTATGCCCAAGGCTACAGTGCCACGATCACAATCGTATCAGGGAACGCCGGAGCCTATACCAACATTCTCTATTTTTATGCTGATTACTATGATCCATACAATCCATATAATCCATACAATCCTTATCCTTATTACGGTCCAGGGCAGTATCCTGTCTATTTCAACGGTCCGGGTGGCGGATATCAGATCCCCACTGTCCCTGTCCCGCCTTCCGTACCGGCACCGACACCCATTACACCGATAATTCCGTCCAACAATGTGCCTCCGACTACTCCGGTAGGCCCGACTGTGCCCACCACCACCACTGAGCATGTGATCAATCCGTCCGGCCCGCAGATCGGTCCCAGCAACAACAACACGACTCTGCCGCTTCCGCATCACTGAGACAGGTTGTAATTCTTATTCAATAGCAAGTCCTGCTTAGGCAGGACTTTTTTTTGGTTGAACTCTGCGCGTCCTGAGCCGCCAGATCCTTGAAAGCCCCTGATGTTTGCTGTAACATGGATGAAATCAATCTCAAGGAGCGCAGCATGAAGGAAAAGAACGCGAAAAAAAAGCAGGTTACAGATCCCTCTTTGAATGACAGCGGGAAAAAAATTGATCATTTCAGGGAATATTTCTGCAGCATGACAGATGAAGCCATTAAGCACTCCATTATCAATGCCCTTAAATACTGGCTCGGCAAGGATGAATACAGCGCCACGGATTACGACTGGTACATGTCCTGCGCCTATTCGATCCGCAACCGCGTTGTGGAGCGCTGGTCACTCACCCAGAATCATTATTACTATACTGATGCCAAGCGGGTCTACTATCTCTCCCTTGAGTTTCTAATCGGCCAGCTGATGGGAAATAATCTGTACAACCTGGAAGTCTATGACCGCTATGCACAGGCATTGAAAGGACTCGGCTTTGACATCGAGCGCTTGAGGGATCTGGAAAAAGACGCCGGCCTTGGAAACGGCGGCCTGGGACGCCTGGCAGCCTGCTTCATGGATTCCATGGCCACCATGGGGCTCCCTGCATACGGCTACGGCATCCGCTATGAATTCGGAATTTTCCGCCAGCGGATCGTGGACGGCTGGCAGGTGGAAGAGCCGGACGAATGGCTGAAACATGGCAACCCATGGGAAATCGTGCGGCCGGAATACTCACAGACTGTAGAATTCGAAGGCCGGATCGAAAACTATCTGGACGATCAGGGAATGCAGAGGATGCGCTGGGTGGACACCAAAAAAGTGACCGGCCTTCCTTACGACACTCCTGTGATCGGGTATGGTACTGACAATGTGAACACACTCAGGCTCTGGTCCGCCCGCGCACATGAGGAATTCGATTTCCAGCTTTTCAACCACGGAGATTACATAAAGGCAGTAGAAGAGAAAAATATCCAGGAAAATATCAGCAAGGTGCTTTATCCGAACGATGATCTGACACAGGGCAAGGAACTCAGGCTGAAACAGCAGTATTTCTTTGTCTCCTGCACTGTCAAAGACATTATCCGGCGCTACAAGAAAGCCCACCCTGATTTTTCGAATTTTACCGACAAGGTGGCGATCCAGCTGAACGATACGCATCCGACCCTGGCCATCCCCGAGTTGATGAGAATACTTGTGGACATCGAAAAACTTCCCTGGGAAAAAGCCTGGGACATCACGGTAGCTGTTTTCGGATACACCAATCACACCCTGCTTCCGGAAGCCCTGGAAACCTGGAGTGTGGCTCTTTTCAAGAAATTCCTGCCCAGGCATCTGCAGATCCTGTTTGAGATAAACCACAGATTTCTGAAAGAAGTGATGATCAAGTACCCTGGCGACATGGACAAACTGACCAGGATGTCGATTTTTGCGGAAGGCCAGGACCAGAGGGTGCGGATGGCCTATCTCTGCATGGTGGGCAGCCATTCCACGAACGGCGTGTCAGAGCTTCATTCCCGCCTGATCAAGGAAAACCTGGCTCCGGATTTTTATCAGATGTGGCCTGAGCGGTTCAACAACAAGACCAACGGCATCACTCCCAGGCGCTGGCTTTTAAAGTGCAACAGCGCACTGGCCGGCCTCCTGACATCCTGTATCGGTGACGGCTGGGTCACCAATCTGAATGAGCTGAAAAAAATGATTCCGCAAGCCAAGGACAAGACGTTCCGCAGGAAATTTTCGGGCATCAAGCGTCAGAACAAGTTGAATCTGGCTCAATATATCCTGGAAAACAACCAGATCGAGGTCGATCCGGATTCCATCTTTGACGTGCAGGCAAAAAGACTGCATGAATATAAGCGGCAGCTGATGAACATCCTGCACGTGATCCATCTTTACCTCAAGCTTAAGGATGACCCGAGTCTGGACATCCATCCCAGGACATTCATCTATGCCGCCAAAGCTGCTCCAGGGTATTACACTGCCAAGCTGATCATCAAGCTGATCAATAATGTGGCTGACATCATCAACAGCGACCTCTCCATCAAGGGCAAGCTCAAAGTGGTGTTTCTGGCAGACTACCGGGTTTCGCTGGCTGAGGTGATCATACCTGCCGCCGACGTGTCTGAACAGATTTCCACAGCCGGATTGGAAGCTTCAGGCACAGGGAACATGAAATTCGCACTCAACGGAGCCCTGACCATCGGAACGCTGGACGGCGCAAACGTCGAAATCATGGAAGAAGTAGGGGAAGAGAATATTTACATCTTCGGAAAACGCGCTGAGGAAATCGAGGCAATGAAGCGCAACCACAGCTACAACCCGAGAGCCGTATTTGAAGCTGACCAGAATCTCCGCAGGATCTTCAACCTGATTTCCAGCGGATTTTTCTCGCTGGGCCAGAACAACCTGTTCGAACCCCTGATTTCGGCACTTCTCAACGAAGACCGCTATTTCATTCTGGCTGATTTCCAGGATTACTGCCTGACCCAGGAGAAAATCGACCGGGATTACAAGAATCCTGACGTCTGGTTCAGAAAGGCGATCCTCAACACACTCAACATGGCAAAATTCAGCTCAGACCGCACCATCGCCGACTATGCCCGCGAGATCTGGCATGTGAAGGCTGTGAAGTTCGACATGGAGAAGAACGGGAACTGCTTCAAGAAAAAGGAGTCTGAGGAAGAACTGCTGGCTGAGGAGAATTGAAAAGGACTGAAAGCCTGAGCAGTTATTAAAACGCAACCTTTAAACTGCGTTTCTTTCGTCATTCCTGCGGAAGCAGGAATCCATGCCTATTTATGAGTTCTATGGCACTGGAAAAAGAACAATGCATTGGGCAATTTTGGCATGAAGCCGCTCAAAGGCAGAAGCTAAGCCAAGAAAAAGCCGCAGCAGTAAGCTATGCATTAGGCAACGGCAAGGTTCCAAGGCCTTGCCGTTGCTGATTAATTCATACCTGTTGAATGACAGAGCTCGACTCAAACGACAATGATCTTTCTTGTCAACATTGTATTTTACCTGAGCTTTTTTGTAAACATAAAGGTGAAGGAGTAAAATTAAATGCATGATTAACGATAGTTTCGAGAAATAGTAAATGAGCAAGAAATTTAAAAATCAACCATGTGTATACTGCGGGTCATATCCAGATGATTCTAACAATATGACAGCAGATCATGTTTTTGCAAAAAAATGGTTTTCCAATATTGACGAGAGAAATAATCTACCTAAAGTTCCTGCTTGTAGAAAATGCAACAATGAAAAATCCAAGCTTGAGAATTATTGTCTTACAATTTTTCCTTTTGGTGGCCGACAAGAAAATTCTTTGAAAATTTTAGAAGAAGATGGAGCAAAACGTCTTAATAGGAATAAAAAGCTAAAAAAATCACTTGAAGAGGGCTATCAATTTTACTGGGCTGTTGAGAACGGAATTTATTCACAGCACATAGCGATTCCTTTCGTGCAAGAAGAAGGTGAGCAGCTCTTTATATTTATTGTAAAAGGCCTTGTATACTTCCATTGGAATGTTCTACTAAACCCCGTATGTTTCATTGATGTTTGTTTTCCTACAAAACTTGGAGACAATATTTTGGATTCCTTTTTCAAACGGAAAATGACTAACCATCTAAAAATTGATTTGGGGATGCTTTCATATGAGGGAATACAAGATAACGTAAACAATAATGTTTCAGTATGGAAATTTAAAGTGGCCGGGGGATTAGTATTTACCAACAGAAATACCCCAGCACAGATGTCGGACAAAATCTTTGTTTTGACTGGCAGTAAAGAAAGCAAGTTGAATGAAAGAGCTAGTCGTATCGGTAAATTGTTATCAAATTTGGCGGTTGTTCAATGCCCTGGACATTAATCATCACACTCTATTTTTTCGCAGTAGTTTTCATTTTTAGATGGTACCCAAAGAATCATACTCTTGATGATAATATTCAATGGTGCTGGCTGAGGGCTGTTGAATGGGGCAAGTTACCATTGTATGTTTCCCAGCTGATTGTCCCCTTTAGTTTGCTTGATAATAATAGCATTGGAAGTATTCTAATTGGCGTCATTGCATGGAATAACCTTCTCTGGCCATTCGTCAGATACAAAGCTGCTAAACTCTGGCCTGCAATATTCATTGCAGATGCTTGCTCTTCAATAGTATGCTATTCAAAATGGCCCTTAAGCATCGGAATGGCGATTTATTTTTTCAACCATCATCAGAATTCGTATGCAGCATTTTGCTTGTTTTATCCTATTATCGTCATGCTGATGACTTTGATCCCTCCAAGCACTATGGTCGGCTATATTCAGAAGCTGTTTGCTGCAGATCTTGACCGTAAGTATGGGACAAATATTTACAGAAGCTTGGATTTTTATTTAAAAACAACTGCAAATGATGTTCCGGGTTCCAAAACTAAAAATCATATTTTAACTAAGATAGGAAATTACTGTTTAAATCAACCTTTTATAGAGTCGCCTGAATTGATCGAATGCACTCCTGATGATTTAAAATGCACTCCTGAAGATTTAAAAAAATTCAATTTACGCGGGTATAGATCAAATGGACCTTTAACTGAATTCAATGGCATCAAATGGAATACTGCTATCTTCTCAATGTATGACATAATCTATATGATTAAATTGTTTTTAACAATGAATGAATCGGATTTTGAACAGAAAAATGAAGTTTTCAAGATTACTCTAAAATATTTATTTGACGAATTGGGCATCCCTGATGAAATACCATCCCTTCATACAGATCGATATATATGGAAATCATCTGAGGGAACATTAACTTTTGAAAATTTACCTGAAAATAAAAGCATTAATCTGTTTATTGAGACTAAATCAGCTGATAAGCCTGCCAATTGGGACCAAAAGGTTAAGTTCCATTCAGGGAACAACTCTGTAACTACGGAGAAATCTCCAACGGCCAAACAGCCCAACATTATTAACTTGGCAGCTTCAATTGTTGAGGCGTCTTATCAATGTGCACAGGATATAAATAGTATAAGGAATAAAACTTCTTCCAATTCAAAAGACGAATCATCCAAATTACTAGAAATTAGAGATGAGATTTTGTATTGGTTTCTTCATTTAACCATGCGAATTTCATTTGGAAAATATGGTAATGAAAAAAGGATTGAATTGCAGAATACCTTAGCCCCAATACTTTCACTAATGGCATTTTATTTTGATGAAAAAACAGGAACTTCTCGTTACAGTGTCAATGAGTGCAAGGATTATTTTTATAAAGGGATGAATACAGCCGAACTGGATTACTCCAAATGCACAGAATTGATTGTTAAACCGGGTGAAGGAAGAAAATTGTCTGATGGTCTTCATTTCAGATTAGGAATGAATATCTCTCAATTAGCAGATCACGATGCAAACCCGGCTATGATTATGTATGTAGTGAAAGTTACTTCTGATAAATTGAGTGAATTAAAATTAAACGAGTTGATTGATAAGGCAATCAAAGAAGTGTGAATAAAATTTCATGCGAGTTTAAAATTGGTTGAGACTCAAGGATGCTGTATGTCACAGAATAAATTTTAAGGGGATGTGATGAATATAGAATTTCTGAAAACTAACGCATCGCTGTTTAAAAAAGCTGCAGAAAGATGTCAGGAAAAAAGGCCGCTAGCAAATGGTATGTTTGGAATGTTAATGGTCCCTGGTGTCGTTAATTATGCATTTTCTATCGAACTTTATCTCAAGTATTTGCTTGTGAAAAATAATCAATCTTCTAAAGGGCACGAGTTGATCAAACTATTTACCATGCTTGATTCATCGATGAGGCAAGAAATAATAAACCTAACGAAATATTCAAATTCTGACTTCGATGATCTGTTTAGCAAACATTCAAATGGATTTGTCGAATGGCGCTATATACATGAACAAGAAAAAGAAGTTGTTATTAATATTGATTTTATGAGAAGACTGCTTGACAGCATAGAATCAATTGCAAACAGACCATAATCAAAGTAAGGAAAACGAGACCGTATCTCAGCATTAACATTCAGAGAATTAAATCAGCGGGGTTAAGTATAAAAGAGTGGATGATTGAAACGGTTTGCGGGAAATTCGGGTATAATTGAGTCCGGCAATTCGAAGAGACGAAGCTTGGGCATGGAGATATGACTGCTTTATTACGGATGGAATATTTTCAGGAGAAGGAAAATCACCGGGAAAATATTCTGAACTCGACATTTTAGGAGTAAATAACTTATGAAAAAATTGCGGATTTATGTTGATACTTCAGTTGTCGGTGGTTGTTGCGACCAGGAATTTGCAGAATGGTCCAACGGCCTGCTGAGAGACTTTGAAAAAGACCATTTTCAGATGGTTTTATCAGATGTTGTAGCGTCTGAAATTGAGAAAGCGCCACTTGAAGTAATTGAAATGTTCTCATGTTTTCTAAAATGCTCACCTGAGCGCATCGAACTTACTCCAGAAGTACTCGCTCTGTCTGAGGCTTACATTCAAAAAAAAGTGCTTACTGCAAAATTTTCTGCTGATGCTTTGCATATTGCCTTGGCTACGGTTGCTGAAGTTGATGCGCTGGTAAGCTGGAATTTCAAGCACATCGTACACATGGATAAAATCCGTCTTTTCAATGCCGTCAATTTATTGCTTGGTTATAAAAATCTGCAGATATTTTCTCCAAGGGAGGTTACACGCCATGGCTTTTAAAACAGTTGAATTTGTCCGTAAGACAAGAGACAATCATCATGAATTTCTGAAGGGTAAATCTTTTGATGAAATTAAAAAATTCTATTCCGGCAAAGCCAGGGCAGTCACAAGGATAATTGAAGGGAAAGAGCAGATTTCGAAGAAGAAAAAATCAAAAGAATCTCACATCTCAGGGATTTACTGAATTATAAAATGGTTTTCCGGAGCTTTTCGCTGTTAGCTTTCAAGTAATCAATGATATTTTCCATATTTTCCGGAGTCAGGTCCAGAGTCAGGCGGATGCTGTCTGCTTCGAAATATTCTGAATGACTGATCCTGATTGATTGCTTCAGGGACGGATTTCTGCGGAAAAAGTCTTCCACAGCCTGCTGGAATTTATCTTCAGCTGCGGTCATTTCCGGGTAACGCCGCCTGCGCAGCAGTTCGAAAAAACGTTCCCCCAGTTCGCGTTTGTTTTTAGGCATAGCAAAAAAATCGTCTGCCAGCAGTTCGTTTCTGATCGCAGTTTGCGTCTTTTTTTCATGGATTTCGAGGTCTGAAAGCCATTCTGAGATCAGGCGGGACTGGCTCTGCGTGAAATGCATGTTGTCTGGCAATTTACTCTCCCTACAGTTCCTCGACTATTTGCTGTTCGTATAAAAGGAAAATCCTGTAGCCGAGCAGGAAGATCACCACACTGAGAATTCCCGGATACCAGAGATGCCAGAGGTTGTAAGTGCCTCCGTAGAAAATCGCGCGAAAAGCCTCGATGATCGAGGTAATGGGATTTGTCCTGACCAGGAACTGTACCCGTTCCGGTACCCATTCCAGCGGATAGAAGATCGGGGACATATAGAACCAGATCGTGATCAGCACTTCCACAAAATATGCCACATCCCTGAAGAAGACATTGATCAGTGACAGAAGGAATCCGAATCCTAGCGAGAGCAGGAACAGGCAGATGAACAGAAGCGGCAGCAGGGGCAGCAGTTCCCAGGAAACATTGAGCCAGCCTGTCAGGCTGAAACAGAGCAGAAAGACTGCGAACGAGCTGAGGTAGACCAGAAACTGTGATACTATCTCCGCGATCACCAGGGTTTCCCGCGGGAAATAAATTTTCCGCACCAGAGTCGCGCTTTTTAAAATGGAAAAACAGGAATTGATCATGCAGGATGAGAAAAAGAGCCAGGGCAGGTAACCGCAGAAAAGGAAGACCGGAAAACGGGGAAGCGGGACCTTCAGGACATATCCGAACACGAAGGTGAAAATCGTGATCATGGCAAAGGCGTTCAGCATTGTCCAGAAGAATCCGAAAAAGGTGCCGTGATATCTCAATTGAATGTCAATCTTCACCAGATGGCGGAGAAACTGAAGATGCGAAAGTAACAGTTTAATCCGTTGTGCCATGCAGCCTTTCTCCGGAAAGCCTGAGATAGTGGTTGACAGTGTCCACAGCAGGACCTTCAAAGACGAGTTCACCCTTGATCAACAGGATGGCACGCTGGCAGAGTGATTTGATCAGATGCAGATTGTGTGAGACGAAGATCACGCCCAGGCTCTTGGCCATCAGTTCGTTGATTTTTTGAATGCTCTGCTGCTGGAAATCGATGTCCCCGGACTGGTAGATCTCGTCCACCAGCAGAATTTCCGGTTCGATCAGGGAAAGAATCGAAAAACTGAGTCTGGTGTTCATGCCTGAGGAATAGAATTTGATCGGCAGATCGATGAATTCCGAGATCCCTGAAAAGCGGATGATTTCAGGCAGTTTTTCAGCGGTCGTTTTTTCGCTGATGCCGTGAATCGCTGCAAATGTGTAAATGTTTTCCAGGCCTGAGAGGTCAGGGTAAAAACCCAAGCCCAGTTCCAGCAGGGAGAAAATCCTGCCTTCAGTTTCGATGGAGCCTGAACTCGGCGCAAAAATGCCTGAGAGAAGCTTGAGCAGAGTGGTTTTCCCGGCTCCATTCGGCCCGATCACGCCCAGCACTTCCCCCCGTTCCAGGGAAAATGAAACTCCTGACAGAGCCTTGATCAGCCTGGTGTTCTCAGGATATCTCCGGAAAATGTTGCAGAGCCTGCGTTTGAGGCTTTTATCCCGATTCCTGATTCTGAATGTCTTATCGAGTTTATCGACTTGCAAGAGGCTCATCGTGCTTCCATTTTCCAGGTGACTGATTCGGATCTGGCGAGGCCTTTGAAAAAACCGACCAGCGCGGCCAGATTAATCATTATAAAATAAAACGGAAGAAAAAACCATTTGATTTTGATGTCAATGCTGCCGGTATAAGCCTGCTGCAGAAACCTGACAGCCCACTCCATCAGCGGCAGGTCGCAGAGCAGCAGATAGATCAGGCAGAGATTGAAGCTCAACGGGTTTTCCAGAGTGGACAGCAGGAAGCCAAGATGCAGGATCAGGAAGAACACAGCGCACCAGCGCAGAGGTTTCTGCAGGTAAAACTGGAGCAGGCCGGGACAATTTTTGAAATCCCTGAGATATTTAAATAGGAACTGCCAGCCGCCTGCGATCACCCGCACCTTGCGCTGGAATTCCCCCTGGGTGGACTTTGGATTTTCCTCGAAACCCAGAATTTCGGAAATGTAATACCCTCGTTTTCCCCGGCTGTATGATTGAAAAGCCAGATGCAGGTCGTCTGAGATCACGCCCTGCGGAATCTCACTGTATGATCCACGCCGCATTGCGCATAGTCCCCCGATCACTGAAAAAATATGGCCGGTACGGTTCTGGAATTCCCGCAGAATGTTTTCATAATTCCAGTAGAACATTTCGCCTTCAGTGAGCGAGGAATATTTCAGTTTGTCGTATTCCACTCTTCCGAACACAATGCCGATCTCGCCGCTCTGCAGCGGGACCAGCATTTTCCTGATTGCGTCCCTGCGCAGGAGCACTGAAGCGTCCGTAAACAGGAGAATGTCGCAGCCCGCAGCAGCCGCTCCTGCATTCAATGCTGTAGGTTTTCCAGCTCTTTTTTCCAGAAAGATTGTTTTGATGTCAGCACCGAATTCCAGAATTATCTCATTGGTCCGGTCTGTGGAGCCGTCGGATACTACAATCACTTCCAGGAGAGGCCAGTCCAGATCCAAGGTGTTCCTGATCTTTTCCGCGATCTGGTTTTCCTCATTGTGCGCCGGGATGATCACTGAGACTGAGGGGATTGCGCCTGAATCAGTGAAAATCGGTTCTTTCCTGAACAAACTGAGCAGGAAAAGGTATAGGAACGAGCCGAACAGGCTCAGAAAAAACAGTGCGACAGTCAGAACAAACGACAGGTAATAGTCTTCCATCCTGAAAAAAGGGTCACATTTTCCGTTGAAAATGTCAATTCGTTGAATCCTTGTCATTCTCATTTTATTTATCTCCAGTAACTGTTAAAATCTTATGAAGGATGTCTTGAGATTCAGTTAGAAAATAGGTGACGGATGATCAAAAAAGGCCTTGGAATCGCTTCAGGATACAATTCGTTCAAGACAGGGGAAATCGCGGCGAAGAGAGCGCTCTCACAATGTCCGGATCCTGAGATAGCCCTGATTTTCGCCTCCAGCTTTTTCGAACAGGAGCAGGTGCTCTCTGGCGCTAAAAGCATACTGGGTGAGACCAGAATTTTCGGCACTTCCACTTTTTATGAAATCTCCAATCTGGGTCTCAAGGAATCCTCGGTCACAATCCTGCTGTTCTCCGGTGATGAGCTGGAATTTTATCCCTATTCCGAGCCCCACTGCGGAGCGCCGTTTGAGGCAGGGAAGAAAATCGCGGAAATGTTCCGTTCTGACAGTGGGGCGAAGCCGGGGCAGACGATAGCCTGCATCCTGTTCGGAGACCAGAAACACAATCTGGGTACTGACTACCTGGACGGGCTTAGCGCAGGACTCGGTTTTCCGATCCCTGTGATCGGGTCCGGATCTCCCGGAAAACTCTTTGAAAACAACGGCCTGGACGTGGCTCTCGGGCATCAGTATTTCAATGATAGAGTCACTGAAGACAATTTGAGTCTCCTTTTCATCAGAGCAGCCGATTCCAGCAAAACTTCCTTTTCCTTCTCCTTTGAAAGCAGTTTCACTCCGGTCGCGCACTCTGTGATCTGCACAGATACAGAGCGGAACTATGTTCATGCTGTAGACGGAAAACCGCTCAAGGAATATCTGCAAAACTACCTGGGCCTGGAATATAAAGGACTCGTTACTGAAGGAAATTTCCGTTACGCATTCGTGACCAATCTCAAAGACCGGGAAGGTGAAAAAAATCTGGTGATTTCTCCGATCTCGGACGACGGCGGGGATGGCATCCGCTTTTTTCCGGCAGTTGATATGCAGGGAGTGAGCATCCAGCTGATTCATCTGAATCGCGATGAAATGCTTCAGGGAACGAAAAAAGCCGCCCTGGCAGCTCTTGAAAACCTGAACGGGCTGCGGCCGGAACTGGTGTTCGTATTCAGCTGCGGTCTCAGGTACAGACTACTGCTGTCAAGAGTAAACGAAGAAGCAGATATGGTCAGAGAAGTCTTCGGCGACGGGATCCCGGTGATAGGCATGTACTGCGCCGGTGAATATGGGCCTTTATATGGCCAATACAGCGAGATCGTTGATACAGGGAAGCTCCTGAACGGGTCCAGGCAATTCTCAACCTCGATTACGATCATGGTGCTCGGCTCGAAAACTCCGGGTACACCGCGAATCGACTACCACAAGCTTCTGACTCAGTTCAATGAATACGACAAAATGGGCAAATCAGAGAGCGAACGGGATTATATGGAGAAACTCAGGCAGAGGATGGAATTGTCGGAAACCGCTCTCTTTGAGACCGAGAGGATCCTCAAGAAGATCAACCAGTCTCACTATGAACTGGGGCTTGAACTGCAGAGGAAAAATCAGGCGCTGACGATCGCCAACGATAAAAATGAAAAACTGAAGGAGATCATCAGACGCTACACTCCGCACAAAGTGTTCAGAAAAGCCCATCTCTCAGTAGACAAGGGGCTCTACGAAATACCTGATGAAGAACAGCAGTCCACGCTGATGTTTCTTGATATCAAAGGTTTCACGAATTTTGCCGAAGCCCATTCCTCAGAGGAGGTGATCGAAGCGATCAACGGTATTTTTGCCCCTTTCACCAGGATAATCTATGAAAGCGGTGGAGATGTAGACAAGTTCATCGGAGACTGTATTTTTTCTGTTTTTGATTCCGAGAATGCCGCCCTGAAAGCCGCGCTCCAGATCCAGATAAAAATGAAACGGAATTTCACTTCAGCTCCATTCCAGGTCAGGATCGGCATCAATTCCGGCCGGGTGGTTTCGGGTAATGTAGGCAACGAAGAACGCCGCGACAACACAATGATCGGTGATGCGGTGAACCTCGCTGCCAGACTGGAATCCTCCTGCACCCCTGGAAAAATCCTGGTCTCCAAAAAAACATATCTGAAGATTGACCCTGTCCTGCTGGAAAAACTTACTGTCAGCGAGAAAAGCATCAGCGTAAAAGGGAAGAAAAATGAAATTGAGGTGGTTGAAATCACTCCAGATTAAACTTTACCCCCTTCTTCTGCCGATGGGATGATGTACCTGCTATAATTAAGACGAGGGTTAAAAAATGAATAAATTGGTGTTTTTCACGCTGCTGCTTATAACCATCAATGTTTATAGTGCTAAGACAAGCAAAACTCAGACCCTGATTCACCAGTTCGAACTGCTGCCGGGAAATCTTTCTGTGACTCTCATGAAAAACGGAACAGATCTGGTCGTTTCGAAAAACAGCGACAAGCCGATGGCTGTTGCTTCAGCCTTCAAACTTTACATTCTCAAAGCTCTGGAAGCTGAAGTCAAAGCCGGGACACTTTCCTATGATCAGAAAGTCTGCATAGAGAATGAAAAAAAATCGGTATCCTGGGGTTACCTGAAGCAGTGCCCTGAAGGAACGCAGTTTTCGGTACGCCAGCTCTGTGATCTGATGATCGGAAAATCCGACAATACAGCCACAGACCACCTTCTGCACCTGGTGGGCAGGGAAAACATAGAAAAATACGCTCCAGCCAGGATGAGACCGCTGCTCTCCACAGTGGAAATGTTCAAGATAAAATACGGCATCCCCAAGGACCTGCAGGCGAAATACTTAAGCGGCAACCAGGAAGTCAAACGGCAGGTGCTGGCTGAAATCGCTCCGATCAGCCGCAAGAAAATCCGTTTTCCCAATAAACCGACCCTGATCGACAAGGTGGAATGGCACTGCACCACCGCTGAACTGGCCAGGCTGATGTATGATCTCAGGAACGCTTCTGCGGTTTATGTGAATCACGGCAAAGTCGCCTCCAAAGCCTGGAACAAGATCGGTTTCAAGAGCGGTTACGAAGCCGGGGTTGTCAACAACACCTTCCTGCTTCAGAAAGATCAGAATGGAGATATTTACACTCTTTCAGTCACCATGAACAGCGAAAAGAAAAATGTCGACCTGATCCGCTTCAATCAATTGATGAAAAAGTTCGTCAGCCAGTTCGACCAGATCGTGCGTGAGAATCCTGTCCAGAAAAAAGTTGTGAAACCGCTTGCCGCCGCTCAGAGCAAGCCCATAACCAGGCAGGGAACAGCAGTGGCCAAGGCACCTGCACAGGAATCTGCGCTGGCCAAGGTGCCAGCTGCTTCTTCCAGGGATAACGCCACATTCACAATCTATCAGAACTCGATCCCCAAAAAAATTCAGCTCAGACCGAGTTACAATCAATAAGATTTTATCTTCCACTAGTCCTGTTGACAAAATTGTTTCAGGCTGATTAAATAAAAATAAGCTCTTTTTGAAGTTTGGGAGTGGCAGTGGATTTCAGAAAAATATCAGGAAAAATTCAGGAGATCCTGGCAGGAAAAGGCGACAGGAACTGCAAACTTCAGAGTATCTGCGAATTATTAAAACAAGAAGTCAAACACTATAACTGGGTCGGTTTCTACCTGGTTGATCCAAGCAATGAGAGGGAACTTGTGCTGGGCCCGTTTGCCGGAACACCCACTGAACATACCAGGATCCATTTTGGACATGGCATTTGCGGCCAGGCAGCTGAACTGGAAGAAACATTCGTGAGTCAGGACGTGAGCAGGGAAAGTAACTATCTCTCCTGCAGCCTCTCTGTAAAGGCAGAAATTGTACTGCCATTTTTTTCCAGCGGCAGAATCGCCGGGGAACTGGACATCGATTCCCATTATCTCAACTGCTTCAGCGACGATGACCGCAGGTTTCTGGAATCCGTATGCCGGGAAGTGGAAAAGTTGTTTTAAGTGTGAAACAATATCTAAATCAAGATCTATGTTAAGGAGATAATATGCGCGGATATGCTTTGGTCCTGCTTCTCGCGGTTGGGGTTTACTTCCGCTTTTTCGCGGCCGGCGAGACGGAAACTGCCATCAATAAGGAACGCAAGCAGCATCTGAGGGAATGCGTGAAGAACATGGAAGCATATAATGAAATTGCCAGGCACAGCGACAATGCTTCCTCTACGATCAAGGATCTGACCGAATATCTGGACGACAAGCGTGAACTGAAATGTCCGTCACTCGGCGAATACACTGTCCTGCACAGCGGAGTTTCCGAACTCATGTGCTCGATTCACGGAACAGTGAAAACCAGCCATCTTGAAACATTCGAACACGGCCGGGACAATTCTTCCTATATGCTCGGACAGAAGTGTTTCGCTGAACGCAGGAAGTTGATTCCGATCGCTCAGAAATACATCATGGAAAATCATCGCGATCTCTATGAAGTGCATTTTACTGAAATCAAGGAAAAGCTTGGAGCAGATGGCCAGCTCATGCCCCTGATCTGTCCTCAGAGCAAGGAACCTTTTCTGCTGATCTACGATTCCGTACATCAAAATTATCACAATGTCCTCATCCGCTGCCTTACCCATTTCGATGCAACCGGGGATGTGAAGCAGTGGTGGGAACCGGAATGGATCCATAAATTTAAGAACTAGGCTGTTGAAAACCGGTCATCTGCGTTGTCGCGCTCAATCCGTCTCGATCACCGTACGTTTCAGTACGGCTCACTTCGCCGGATTTTGCGCTTCTAGCATTTGACCGGTTTTGAACAGCCTTTTAAATACAACACTCCTTGGGCGAATGCGCCTAGCATCCGAACGGTTTTTTAGAGCCCTTTGCAAAATGAAGAATCCATTTTGTTAAGGGCTCTTAACAGCCTTTAAGCACACTCCGCTCCGAAGGCTCGGTCCGCCTAACATATCAGCATTTTTGAGCAACCTTATATATGACTCTTAGTTCTTGATCACTCCGTCATTCTGGACGATTGAGGAGAGCACGTTCGGGGTCACATCGATCCAGTAGCAGGGGTAAACTATGTGATATCCCTGCTGTTTGGCTTTGGCAATGGCCAGGTCCACAGCCTGCTTCTTATGCTGATTCGCTGCTGCGAAGGCATCCGATGCATTGCTGTAATAAGCGTCGATCAGGAAAGTGTAGCTGAGACTTCCATAGCCTGAGTAATACTGCGGATATGGCTGTCCTGTCACCTGTGGGTCTGAAAGCCAGTCATATTCATAAGTGTGGGTCTGGGGATTGTAGTATCCAGGATTAGGATAGTTGGGGCCGTTCTGCGGATAGGGATAATTATTCTGTCGCGGATAGATCGTGACATTGAGGTAGGCATAGCAGTAAGTTTTCAGCTCGCTCCTGTATTCCACGGTCCAGGTAAGCTGCTTGTCAGGCGGGTTATTGAAGTTGCGCTTGGCGAGTGCGATCCCGTTTTTGACAGCAAGGTCAGCTCCGGTTTTGGCTGCTTCTAAAGCTTCAGCTTCGACAGTGTAGGTCGAGTCTGTAAATTGATCGTACTCAACTTTCCTGGTGGTGGAGCCGATGGTCGGGTGGAAGGTCACGATCGCCTTTGCCACTCCATAGTATTCTTTCGGCGTGGGTGGCGTAACTCTTTTCGCATCTGCCGTCTCTTCGACTACCGGGGCAGACACTGAGTACATCCTGACGTCACAGACCACCAGTCCGGTTTCAGCTGCACTGAAAGTCAGGGCTGCCTGCTTCAGAGTCCTCTGGATCACAGTTTCCATCCATCCGTCGACGTCTGCCAGCGCCTTTTCCTGGTCAGGACAGAGCTTAATCCCGTATTCCGTAACTGTCAGCTTCACATCTTCAGGAAGATTATCGATTGCTGACGGGTCATTTCCGATCGTTTCCCAGGCTGATTTCAGTGCCACTGTGACATCCAGGGCTCCCAGATAGCCTGCCTGGGCTGAAAACGCGGTAGTGATGGCCATGAAAGCCAACACCAGAAAGATTACTTTTTTCATACACTCCTCCAGCTAAAATAATTCCTGATCCCTTTATATCTTTTCAAGGGGAGTGTTTCCAGTTACAATTAACTGCAATTAAGGGAACATTTGAGAGGAAGCTTCAGACAGCCGGTTGAGGTTCCGGTTTAACCGGCTTTTCTTCCTTGAGATAATATGACAGACTGACTATGTCGCGGTCCATCAGGTCTATGCAGCGCTTGAACTTATTGCGGAGAGCTTCGTATTCCCGCGTCACCCGCACCAGCTGGCGCAGGAGGTCGATGATCGCCCTGAACAGGCGGATGATGTCGCCTTCCTCCATCGGGAATGAGGATGTCAATTCTGAGAAATCCCTGCCTGCGCACCACATCTCGATCAGCGGCATGATCTCGTTGTTGATGATCGGAGATGTTTTTTCACCGAGAAAGGACTGTTCCATGGAGCGGATGCGATGTGCGATTTTACGGGCCCGCTGGATCGTCCTGCGCGTCTCTGGGTCCTGGTGCCTGAATTTGGGCAGTTCACCCTTTTTGGGGCGTTCGAAGAGGATGGCACCGAGCAGCATATTGATCAATGGTTCAGGCGAAATTTCGAACACAGCTTCATACAGCAGTTCAGTAATGATCAGTTCATATCCGTAAACAAGAGATCCGGTCTCGCCGCGGGCAGTGATTTTCCCGAGGGAGAGGTAGCCGAGTTCTGAAAGAAGCTTCCGTTTCTTGTGGAATATCTCCACCTGATCGATCTGGCTGATGTTCTTGAGCTGCTTCTCGAAATAACTAAGGTCGCGCAGATCCTGGCGGATTTTTTTGTATGACCCGAGGCAGTCCTGCAGATGCGGGCAGGAAGTGCAGGAGAGTTTGGTGTGGTGGGTCATCTGCTGGTCAAAATGGGCAGCTGCCCAGTCGCGTTCGGAGAGCTTCTTGCGTTTCAGGCGCTTGATTCTGATTTTTTGCACCTGTCTCTCGATTTCCCAGAGATATTTACGCAGATAGTCCACCTGTTCCTTGGACTTAAGGTATTTTCTGATGTTGCCCCAATCCCTGCAGTCGTGGAAAAGATTTTCCCCATGGTTTTTGAGCGACCCCCGGATTTTTCCAACCTGTTCTTCTGTGCGGATGCGCTCATAATTAGACTGGAACTGGTGGAAGCTCATGTTGATGATGTGGATGATTTCATCCTCGCTGTGCTTCTTGATCAGGTTGAGGATAGTGTTGTAGGAGAGCTTGAACTGGGATTCCAGCGGTTCCAGCTGCTCGTCTGTGATGCGCTGAAATTCGCCTGTGTCGAGGTTCTGGGGGATGATGGAGATGTTGACACCGAACTCGTCAATGCCTCTCCGCCCGGCTCTGCCCCCCATCTGGAAGAATTCGCGGGACATCAGGTAGCGGAAACTGAGTCCGTCATATTTTTCCAGCGAATGGAAGACCACGGTCTTGGCCGGCATATTCACACCCAGGGCAAAAGTTTCGGTTACAAACAGGAGCTTGAGGAGTTTTTCAGTGAACAGAACTTCCACTGCTTCCTTCAGAATCGGGAGCAGGCCTGCGTTGTGTACGCCGATCCCCTCCAGCACCAGCTTCTTCATGCGCCTGATGCTGTCCACCTGCAGAAGCTCCGGGTCTCCGATCACAGTGTCGAAAATACGCCCGATCTTCTCGCGTTCTTCAGGTGTGCTGAAGCTGAAGCTGCGGTAAGCTTCCCAGCCGAAATTATAGGTGGCTTCCCTGGAAAAGATGAAAAAGAGGGCCGGCAGCAGTCTGTCCTGCTGCAGTTTCTTGATCAGGTCCCTGTAAAAGGAAAAAGGAAAAGGGTGATAACCCCCCCGTTTCTGGGGTTGCTGCTGCCTGGAAAGGGTTTTTTTAAATTCCACCAGCGGAAACAAACCGTTCTTGTCGTCATAGACATACTGTCTGAGCGGCACAGGGCGCTGATGATAGCTGATCACCTGCACTTCCTGCTTCTTTATATGCGAAATCCAGCCTCCCAGGCTGGCTGCATTGGGGATGGTGGCTGAGAGAGCCAGAAATCTCATTTCCGGGGGGGCGAAGATGATGCTCTCCTCCCAGATCACTCCCCGCTCGATGTCGTTGATATAGTGGATTTCATCGAAAATCACGTACATGACGCCTTCCAGGGCTTCCAGGTCGTTCATCAGCATGTTGCGGAAGATTTCAGTGGTCATGATCAGGACCGGAGCCCGTTCGTTGATGGCTACGTCGCCGGTGAGTATGCCCACCTTCTGTCCCCACGCGCCTTTGAAATCGCGGTATTTCTGATTGCTGAGCGCTTTGATCGGCGCAGTGTAGATGATGCGCTTGTCTTCCTTCAGGAATTTCTCGATCAGGTATTCAGCGATCAGGGTCTTGCCGGCTCCTGTAGGAGCGGAAACCACTACTGATTTTCCATCCTCAATCGCTGCGATGGCATCGATCTGGAACTGGTCCAGCAGAAATTGCTTGTATTGCATCAGTTAGAATTTCTCCACGGAATGACGATTTCTTCATTATAACAGTGGAATCAGGAAAGGTAAAGAGAGCAATGGCCCTGGCAGAAATGAAATCCGGTCCCCCGGATTTTCCGAAGTTTCTGGCAAAACCAGCGAGCTTAGCATAAAATATTGAAAATAAACTGCCAGAGGTATTCAAGTGAGATTCCTTCTGCTAGTCATATTCGCTTTGACACTGCCGCTCTTCTGCTCGGAAAACATCCTCACCAAGATCGATTTCGCGAGTGAAATTTTCTATCCCAAACTGGCTCTTCCTGAAACCAGAAATCCGGAGGAAATATACCAAAGCCTGCTGCAGATTCCCGAGGAAGCTCCCAAAGCCGAATATCTTCTGAAGTTTTTCAAAAAGACAGGCACAGAGGAAATTCATCAGCTGTACGATATATTCCTGCGAAAAATGGAAGCAGGGGAACAGATCAACACTGCCCTGTTTCTGCTTCTGAAATTCGAGCTTCTCCCTTCACGGGACGAGCGCGAGAAAGCTGAGTTTTCCTGGCAGATAGTCAATTACAGCCTGATCAATCAGGACAACCCCTGGGCTCATTTCATCACAGCCTGCCTTCTTTTTTCGCTGCAGGAGGAAGCCGGCCGCCAGAAAGCAGGTCCTGAGCCGGAAGAGCCCAAACCCGCCGGCAAGCTGGACCCTTATGCAGCCATGGAGAAAGCCATCATGCTTTCCAGCTCGCCCCAGGTTCATTATCTGATCGCCCAGATCTTCAGGCAGCTTGCCTACACCAATGTGAATGCCCATAAAATCATCATTCTGGAACTTTCCAAGGCCGAGGCCATCCTCAAGGTGCAGAATACTGAGAGCTTCAAGCTGTTTCTGGGAAAAGAAATCACTCTGCTCAAAGATTTTCTGGAGCTGTACAAGTTCTATCATACTGACCCGCCGTTTTATCTGGAAGAAGCCCTCTACCAGAAAATGATGGAGGCAGACGAAAAAGACGGCGTGGCTTTCAACAACATGGCTGATCTCCTGGTTCGATACAACACAAGGATGGAGGAAGCCCAGACCATGATCGACAAAGCTCTGGCTCTCTGCCCTAGCAACGCCTCCATCATCGAGACCAAGGGATATTTATTCTTCCGTAAATCCATGAACGCCGAAGCTGAAGAATGGCTTCTGAAATCGATCGCACTGGATGATCGCCTGGTCGTGGCTCACGAGCACCTGGCTGAACTTTATTTTTCCTGGAACAAGCTGGATCAGAGCCTTCAGCAATATGAAATACTCTTGAAGCTGAATCCCTCCAACGCAAGATATTACAATGATCTTGGCTACCTGCTCGCAGACAACGGAATCGACCTTAAACGGGCTGTGTCCCTCTGTCAGGAAGCCCTGCAGCTTTCACCGCAGAATGGAGCCTATCTGGACAGCCTGGCCTGGGCCAGTTTTAAGCTGGGAGACATGGAGCAGGCCAGAAAACAGATCGAACAGGCGATGGAACTTGAAAAAGAGGAACCGTATATTTTCTATCACGCAGGAGAGATTTATTTTTCCCTGCAGGATCTGGATCATGCGCTGGAATATTACAGACAGGCTTTGAAATTAAAAAACGACTGGGATGAAGTGATCCGTAAGCTTGGAACGATCATGCTGTTCAAGGATGGGAAAATCACCCGCGAACAGCTTGGGGATTTCATGAAATGATTTACAAGTAAGCCGGACCGAATGTAGAATGTAGTGCAGGAAATACATGACTTCAAATCAAAAGGAGCATCTGATGAGCGGAAACAATGATTTTCTGAAAGGATTCATTCTCGGCCAGATCGTGGGATTCCTGAAGGGCGTGATAGTGGGTTTCCTCTTCTTCAAGCTCGCTATGCCGAAGATTCTGGATTTTCTGGAAGATTATTTTTACGGGGATGATTATTTTGACGATGATTTCGAGGCAGAGAAAAGCGATGAAGTTCCGGTTAACTGAAAAAGTTCTGAAGCTTGAGAGGCTTTAATGTCTAATCTGGACGAAAAGGATCTGAGCGATATCCTGGACCATTTCGAGGAAAAGATCAAAGACGAGGCATCAGAGCCGGATTCTCCCAAATTCGAACTCAATGAAGAAGAATTTGAAAACCTCGGTTCCGGGGAATTTTCAGCTGAATTGAAGAACAAGATTCCTGCTGAGCAGAAACCCGCAGAAGGAGGACTGCAGGAGGTGGATTTTTCCAACCTCAGCGCAGGCGACATGGGTTTTGAGCAGACTGAAGCTGCAGCTGCAGAAGTAGCATCAGTGCCGGAACCGGCGCAGGAGATTGACCTTCCGGTGCTGGAAGAAATCGTCAGCGAAAATGTCCGGCCTGAAGATGCCAAGGTTTCTGAAAACACAGAACCCGGTGAAGCAACAGAACTCGGACTCAGTGCGGATGATTTCACAGCTCCATCACCGCCACTCACTGAAGCGCTTTCCGGATCACAGCCGCAGCCTGTCGCCAAACTGGAAAAGCTGGAAACTTTGTTTGATAAATTCACTTTCCCTGAAGAGGAGAAGAAGCCGGCAGAGCCAATTGTAGATTTGACTCTTTCTATAGAAGACATCAAACCCTCAACCAGTGAGCTTGAAGAGAAGATGCTCGACAATCTAGGCGAATCAAATATATTCGACGAACCGGAGGAAAGTAAGCTGGAGAACCTGAGTGTATCCAGTGTGTTCGATAAACCGGAAGAAAAGAAGCTGGAAGACCTGAGCGTATCCAGCGTATTCGACAGACCAGATGAGATGATGCTGGTGGAAGCCGGAGCTGAATCGCACGACAAACCCGAGGACCTGAAGCTTGAAGATATGACCGCCTCAAATGTTTTCACTGTCTCTGCTGAACTGCAACCTGTGATCGAACCACCTGCCATCACAGATGTTGAGAAGGAGGCGGAACTTGAAAAATTAAATAAGTTCTTCCAGGAGGAAAAGGACGAAGATATTTCCGCTGAAAAAATTCCTGTCCTCAACCTGGATCAAATAGCCAACGAACTGCCGTTGACACCTCCACTCGATAAGGATCTGTCTGATGATGTGCTCTCAGAGATTTCCGCGGCATTCGACACTGAAGTTCCAAAGAAAGTTCCGGAGATTCAGAAGCCGGAAATGGAATCAAGCACATATTCAGCCTTTGCCCAGAACCTTGATCTGCCGGTCAAGTCCATTGAAAAAGCCTTTGGAGGAGATGAAGCTCCTGAAGAGGAAGAAGTCAAAGAATCCCCTCGCGTCCAGGCTGCCAAAAAAGTGCTAAGTAAACTCAAGGACGGTACCAAGAAATCCGTGATTTCCGGACAGAGAAAGCGCGGATTTTCGGATCGCCTGATCATGTATCTGATGATACTTTCACAGCTCGCGGTCTTCCTGTATTTCGGGATGATGTTCATCAAGAACCTGCCCGGAAATTTTGTCCTGATTCCAGTAGTGATGCTGGGAATTTTCCTGATCCAGTTCCTGGCTGCCATACGCCAGAGCTGGTTGCCGACTTCGTTCTACATGCTGTCAGTATTCAATCTCTGTTTTCTGTTCTGGAGGGTTTTCTGGAAGACGGATCTGGAAAAGCTGCAGGCATTCTGGACCGGTTTCCAGCAGTCACGTCTGCTGTTTCTGATGATCGGACTCTGCATGGTCTGGCTGCCGCTCGCCCTGACCGAGATCAACAAGAAGGCCAGATACTTTCTGACCATCGTCGGGTTTTACGGGCTGGTGAGTTTCATCCACATCCTCAAGTATGATCAGCCCTTGGAAGGATTGGTCAATGCCAGAGCCTTCGAACAGATCACTCAGTATTTCTGCAACCCTTTTTTCATACTGGTCAATGTCTACATCCCGATCTGCCTGCTGATCCTGCTCCCGTACACCCTGGTTTCTCTGTTCCGCAGGAATCTGCAGAACTTTTTCAGATCGCTGATCGGGATCCAGCTGGGACTTTTTCTCTTTTTGAACGGAAATCTTTTCTATCACAATAATTTTTATCCGACTCCACTGTCTTTCCTGCTGGCTCCGAAAGCCCCTTCCGAAGGATCTGATCTTAAAACACTGTTCCTGGGCCAGAAACCTGATACACAGGAACTGGCGGATTATTTCAAGACCCTGAACGGGTATCTCACCGGAGAGGTTTCAGTCAGAAAGGGCGGTCTTTCAGTGATCAAGGCATTCAAAAAAGAGCTTCCGCAGGGCAGCACCTTTTTCCCACAGACTGAGAGTTTTATTTATCTGCAGGACGGCAAAGTCTGTCTGAAGGATGACAAAGGCGGAGTTCAGATTCTGGTCAAGGAGAGCGATCCGATCCTGAGCTTCGGGATTTATTCTGCGCGCGAGGGGCATAAAATCATTTATGCTGTTAAAAAAGGCGATAAATCCCTGATTTACGACTATGACATAAGCAGGAGCTCAAAAAACAAGATTGAAGAGCTTGACGGTGCCGTGCTGAGCATCTCTGCCGGCAGGAACGGACGCAATTTCATCTGCCAGAGCGATTCCACCTACCTGTACAGCGGCGGGAAATTCGAGCAGCTGAGATCCGGAGGCAGAGACTATTTCTTCTCCAGGATCAACGATAATGATTGCTTCTATTCCTGCTGGGATGAGACCAATCACAGTAATTCCCTCTGGAAAATGGACATCGTAAAGCAGCAGCCTGAACTCCTGGTTTTCGACAACAAGGATAAAACCTTTCCGACCCAATCCTCTGACGGGAGCTATCTAGCTTTCCTCAAGCAGGGTCAGGGTCCTGAAATCTGGGTCTCAAGTTCCGAAGGTAATGGAAAAGGTCTCATGTTCAAGGGCTTTGAGGCCAAGGAACGTGTGAAAGCGATTTCCTGGAATTACAACGGTACCGGCATGCTGATCTCTACCGATAAAAGCGCGTATCTGCTGCAACTGAATGTGGTCAAGGAAAAATCTGTTCCCGGAACTATGGATGAACGCAGCCGCAGGCTGTCGGATGAATTGACAGCGCTGGGGTTCCGCGAAATTACACTCAAGCAGGGACGGGAGCTGTCGGTTTCCGTGCAGATTCCCAAGAGCAGCCTGCTGCAGTCAGTGGCTAAACTGGAAATGGCGGTTTTCACCTTTCTCCCTGAGTTCAGGGATAAGACGATTCTGCTTGCTCTCCACCAGTTCCAGCAGAGTTCCAGGCTTGACCTGGAGCTGTCAGGTACTCCGATTTTCCGCCAGGTCGATTTAGGGCAATGGCGTGAAGACATTAACTGGAGGTAAGTGTGAAGGATTTCGAAGATGCAAAGATTGTGAATGAGAAACTGGAAGAATTCAAGCAGAAAGGCGGCAGATTCGTCAGGACCAATCTGATCCTGTTGTTTTTGATGATGCTGGTTGTCTATCTGTTGTCCGGATTTTTCGTGGTCGAACAGTATCAGCTCGGAGTTGTGCGCAGATTCGGAAAAATGGTGCGCACAGTGGAACCTGGATTGCGCTATCATCTGCCTTATCCGGTGGAAGTCGTGGACAGGCCTGAAGTAGCCAAGGTCCAGAGAATAGAAATTGGTTTCAAGACCGAGGGCTATGAGGGAACTTCAGGGCGCTATTCCGACAGCCCGGCGGAAGCGGATATGCTTACAGGGGATATCAATATCGTCAAAGCAGATTTCATCGTGCAATACAAGATCAAAGACCCTGTCGCATACCTGTTCAATGTCTACAAGGTGGATGAAACAGTGAAAAAGGCTGCTGAAGCGGCAATGAGGCAGATCGCAGCCAATCATAATGTGGACGATATACTCACCGAAAAAAAAGAGGAAATCCAGGAAGAGACCAGAAAGTTGATGCAGGAATTTCTGGACACCTATGAAGCTGGAACCGATGTCCAGGCAGTCAAGCTGCAGGATGTGGTACCTCCGGATGCTGTGGTTGCAGCATTCAAGGACGTGGCTTCAGCCAAGGAAGACAAGGAGCGCTTCATCAATGAAGCACAGGGATATCAGAATGAACTGCTGCCAAAGGCCGAAGGCGACGCCGCCAAGATGGTCAGGGAAGCTGAAGGATATATGCAGGAAAAAATCAACATCTCCAAAGGCGAAGCTGAGAAGTTCACCAAAGTGAGGGAAGAATACCGCAAGGCGGCTGAAATCACGCGGATCAGGCTGTATCTGGAAACTGCGGAAAAAGTCCTGGCCAGGACCCGCAAGATCATCACCACAGGGCAGGCCAACAATGACCTGATGAAGCTCTTCCATCTCAATGCTCCGCTGGGAGGTGAGAAATGAACAGGATCATCATTTATGGATCGCTGCTTCTGATCCTGGCCTTTCTCAAGGGCAGCATGTACATAGTCGACCAGAGAGAGCAGGTGATTGTGGCGCGGCTGGGAGAAGTGGTGCGGCAATTGAAGAACCCAGGTCTTTATTTCAAAATCCCTTTTATCGACATTACATATTTTTATGACAAACGGCTGCTGGATTATGATTCCTCCCCCAAAGAGGTGATCACCGCAGATAAGAAGACCATGGTGATCGACAATTATGCCAAGTGGAAGATCGAGAATCTCAGCCTTTTTTACCAGTCGATGGGGTCCGAATACCAGGCCCTGCTGCGACTGGACGACATCATCTATTCCACTTTGAGGGAGCGCCTTGGAAATTACAAGCTGGACGAGATCGTTTCACCCAAGCGGGCGTCTATCATGGATGAGGTAGCTAAATTCGCCAACGAAAAAACTCTGGCCCAGTTCGGTGTGAGGATCGTGGACGTGAGGATCAGACGGGCTGAACTTCCCCAGGAAAATGAAAAGTCGATTTTCGAGCGGATGCAGGCCGAGCGGCAGAAGCAGGCCAAGCAATATCGCGCTGAAGGCCAGAAGGCAGCCACCATGATCAGGGCAGAAACCGACAAGCAGGTGCAGATCATTCTGTCCAAGGCCAAGCAGGAAGCTACGAGCCTCAGGGGAACAGGTGAAGCCCAGGCCATGGGAATTTACGCTGAAGCCTTTTCCAAAGATCCGGAATTTTATGGGTTCTACCGGACCATGCAGGCTTACGAGAATTTCTTTTCCACTGATGATGTGATGCTGTTCGGCTCAGACAGCGAGCTCTTCAAGTATCTGAAAGACCTGAACGCAAAATAACGACCTTGAAAGACGTCTTCTTTTCCTTAGAACGGACCGATCATCTTAAAGGCGAAGCCTTCAACCAGGAGCTTTTTTTCCTGCGGATCACCCAGAAGCTCCTCTCCCTTTTTCATTCCGGACTTTCGTCAGACGAACTGCTGAGGAACCTCCAGGATGAATTGAAGACTCGCGGCATCAATACTGCCGGGTATGGGCCTGCCAACGCAGGCCTGGCCTGCATCTCTCTGAGAGAACCGGGGAAGCAGCTCGAATTCTGGAACGAGTCCGGTTCAGGCATCGAAATCAGGCCTGTCCTGCTGACGTTCCAGTTCCTCTCGCTGGCGCGGGAGGCCGAAGAATGCCTGGAGGAACTTCAGGAAAACTTCCGTTACGGGGATTTCGAGAAAATCTTCAACTTTTCCCCAATCATAATCCTGGAACAACTGCTGGACACGGCCTGCGAGTTCATGTCGGAAATGCCTGAAATCAACCAGGGATTTTTTGTCTTTGTCAACTTTTCAGGCGAACCGCTGGTGAAAAACGTGAATTTTCCCGGGATGGCTCAGGAACCCCTGGAAACCTTGGTGGAGCGGATGAAAGGCAGGACCTTTTTCCCCATTGCCAGGGATGAATTTGATGAACTTCTCCCTGCTGATTTTAGTGACAATCAGTTGCTCGGAATAAATCTGAGAAATGTTTCCCCCTTTGTTTTCCAGGGTGTTTTTTCCCTGAACCATGAGATAGCGGGAATCGATTACGAAGTATTGAGATTGAAACGGGAGCTCCTGGAGCTCTGCTTTTCATCTCTTTCCAAGCTTTTGAGCCGCCTGAAGAGAAACGAACTGCTCAAGCTGTTCTATTACATAGCTGATGCCCTGTCATTTTCCAGAAATTTTCAGGATTCCATGCGGCAGGTGGTGGAAGCCTGCAGGGAAAGCCTTTCACTCAAGGAATTCTTTTTTTTATTCCAGCCCGGAGAATATCCCGGACAGTGCTTCGGGCAGAGCCTGATTGATCTTTCGAAACTTGCCGACAACATCGCCTGGGACAGAATGAAAAATGTTTTGACCATGTCTTCGATTATCAGGGATTACACCCCGTTTTCAGAAGAGGAACGTCAGGTGCTGAAAAGGCTTTATTTTTTTCCACTCACACTCAGGGGACAGGTGCAGGGCATTGCAGTGTTTTCCAGGCATCCGGAGCATCTGGGATTTTCGATGGAAGATGTGGAACTTGTGAAAATGGTTTTTCTGATCATTACTCAGAATGTGCTTTTCCATTTTCAATCCGCCCGGATCGGGGAACTCAACCGGCTGGCGTCACTCGGGCAGATGGCAGCCACCATCGCCCATGAAGTCAGAAACCCGCTGGGCGGCATCAGCCTCCTGGCTACCTATCTTGAGGGCAGTCTCTCGGATCCCTCTCAGAAGAAAATGTCAGGCGACATCAAGAATGCCGTCAGAAGCGTGGATACTCTGATCACTGATTTTCTCAATTTTTCCAGGTCCGAGACTCTGAATCTTGGATACTTCGCCTTGCGTGGACTGGTCGAGGAGGTGCTTGGAACACTTCTCCTGGAGTTCAAGCAGAAGGGCATTTCCATCCAGAAACGGTTCGTGGAAATGCCGCAGCTGCAGATTGACGGCGAAAAGGTGAAACAGGTGCTCCTGAACATCCTGCTGAATGCCCTGGAAGCCTGCCCAGCCGGTGGATGCGTGACTGTGGAGACCGGAATCGGAACCGAGGCATTTTTCGAAGTGCGGAATGATGGAGAACAGATTCCAGAGGAACGGCTCTCGAAAATTTTTGAGCCTTTTTTCACTACCAAAACCAGGGGCAGCGGCCTGGGGCTCGCTGTAAGCCGGAAAATCGTCGAACTGCATGCCGGCAGAATCGATGCCAGAAACCTGGGAAATGGCGTAGCCTTCAGGGTATTTCTGCCGCTGGAGAGGAAAAGTAAGCCATAGTGTCAGACAGCCATTAATCTCCTGCTCACGTTGAGAGGTTGATAAGTTTGTAAGTTAGTATGTTTGTAGGTTGGAAGATATTTTATCACGGTCAGCAGAATGGAGGCTTATGAAAAAGACATTGTTGGTGTTGATAATGGTTGCCGTTTCCCTGATGGCAGCGGATTTCGAATTCAAGGATCATGACCTGGCTTCCGCACTGCAGGAAATAGCTGATTCCGGGAATCTTAACCTGATCATCGGGGGGGATGTGCAGGGTAAGGTCAATTTGATCCTGAATCAGAGTGATCCCCTGACTGCCTTGAAACTGCTCTGCATAATCCAGAAATTGCACCTGGCTCAAGTCGGTAAGGTCTATACAGTAACGACGATCCCGCTTGATTATTATTCCAGGAACCTGAAACTGACATATGCTGAACCTGGTTCAGTGGCCCTGGTGATCGAGAAAAGCTTTCCTGAAGTATCTGCAACTGTAATCGACCAGGGCAGTCTCTGGGTGCGTGTGCCTGCAGCTCAGCTCTGGGATGAGATCGAGAGTCTTGCCAGGTCCCTGGATAAAGCTCCAAAGTCAGTGCTGATCAGATTGATCATGAATCAGCGGATTACAGGTGGCGGCCGCACAAGCGCGGAACGCGCAGAACTGTCTCTGATGGTTTTGGAGGACAATCTAGGCTCGATCTCGATCGGCAGGGATGAATTCGTTGAATTCTGGCCTTTCATTGTCTCAGAGTGGCGCGGCTATGCCATGCAGGTGCGTTGCGGCAGAATCCACGACGATTCTGTGATCGTGAATTTCAACTGGATGATGGGAGCCGAAGAGAGCAAGAATATGGGAAATACGGAGATCATCCTGAAAAAGGGCCAGGAAACGCTGATCGGAGAGCTGGTGGCTGTGCAGGAGTCTTCAGGCCATTCGATTGTGCTGATCCCACCAAATGGTGAATTCAAAGGCTTTAAACGCTGTTCGGAATCGACCGTGAAATTATACGCCAGGGCTGATTTCGAATGAGCATGAGGCGATTATGAAGCTTGTTTTTCTGCTCTTGATTCTCTCCCTTCCTGTTTTTGCTGTTCCCATGCCGGATTTTGAAGGACTGCTGCACGATTACAGAGATTATCATCTGACACTCGGATATTTCTCGGAACAGGCGCACACAGCCGAAGTCCATACCAACCGGGCTTACCAGGAAATATATATTACAGGTCATTACCTTCATCAGCGTGAGACTTCCATCTCACTGAAAATCAAGGATACGATCATCTCATCTCCTGAGGTGACAATCCTGTTTTTCAAAGAGATGCTCGGAAAAGAAGGAGCCGGTGAAAATTATCTGATCTTTCGGAAATTCATTGATCTCAACCTCCTGGTACTCAAATCCATGTCTTCAGAATCAGCTGGGGAAATCATGGAAATTCTGAAAAAAAACGGCAATTTCAAAGGAAGCAGGATTGCTTTCCTCCAGGTGGACAGGATCATCAAGGAAACAGAAGGCAATTTTACAGAGGAGCAGGCTCCTGCCGGGAAACTGCCTGGAAAATACTGTGAAGTAAAATATGTCAAGGGAAAGACGCCATTTCTTGTCCAGTACGACGATTTCCTGAAAAGCGGGGAAATCATCCTGACATTTGATGATGGACCTACTCCTGTAGGAAATTACACTGCTGATATCTGCAAGACATTGAAAGAAAATTCGTTTCCCTCGATTTTTTTTGTCCTGGGAGTGCATCTGGAGAGACAGACTGGCCTGAATCTGCTTCTGTCCGAAAAGGATACAGGGGCAGTAGCCGGCGTTCACGGTTACTGGCATGCCACGCCTGACGACAGGCCTCTTACAGCCTATGACTGGGCAACGATCAAAGATCAGCTCTCCAAGACCATGTCGCAGATCGAAGGGAACGGGCAGAATCCTGTATTTTTCCGGCCTCCTTACGGCATTGTCAGAGATACAGACCTGAACAGCATCAGAAGCGAATTGGACCTGATCCCTGTCGGCTGGACCATAGACAGCCAGGACTGGTCCATCAAGTCTCCGAAGGAACTTTTTGCGAACATCACAAAGCAGATCACAAAACGGAAAAAGGGGATACTGCTGATGCACGACATACATCCACAGAGCAGGGAAGTGCTGTCCAGCCTCTGCAAATGGCTCAAAGCCAACAATTACTCCGTTGTTTCCCCGCAGAAGCTTGTGGACGCCTTTTCCACGCATGACGATGAAAGCTTATGAGCAAACTGTTTTTCCTCATCAGGATATTGACCCGGATAGTGTTACAGCAACACTCCTGTGACTGCATCTACATGGAAAATCGCGCCTGAGGCTGTATAAAAATGATAGCAGGGTTTCATTTCCACTGAGGCTTTCTCGTCGAAATCAGGGGAGTAATAACCCAGTGTCCAGGCGAAAATATTGCTTGAGTCTTTCTTCATGATATCTGCTTTGGCGTTTTCCAGGGCCTGCTGCGGAGGCAAGAGCTTCTGTATCCCGCGGCTTCCGCTGGATTCGATCTTCCTCCAGATCTTCATGCAGGACTCTACGCCTTCACTGCCTACGAGGATCCCGATGCCGTCCCCGCGCTTGCCGAGCACTTCGCAGCCGTCCACAACTCTCGTGAAGCAGACGTAATAATCGATGATCTCAGTATTCCCGCTCCTGTCTGTGCGATAGACTGGAGTGATTTTCCGCAGAACCGCGT